>CAYRFT010000010.1:0-8933 GCA_964423585.1 uncultured Parabacteroides sp.
ATAGAGGGAAATTCCGCCGGTTTCGCTATCTTTGTGATTCAAAAAAACAAATGCTATGAGGGATAACAAGCAGCAGGCATCCATCTTATTGATATATACAGGGGGGACCATCGGCATGATCGAAAACCCGGAGAGCGGATTGCTGGAGGTGTTCGATTTCCAGCACCTCGCCGAGAATTTCCCGGAATTGAAATTCCTGGGGCACCATGTCGATACATACCAGTTCGACCCGCCGCTGGATTCGTCGGCCATGGGGCCCGACTCGTGGATGAAGATCGTGAAGATCATAGCCGACACGTACCGGAAATACGACGGTTTCGTGATCCTGCACGGGACGGACACCATGTCGTACACGGCTTCCGCCTTGAGCTTCATGCTGGAAAACCTGGCCAAGCCGGTAATCCTGACGGGTTCGCAATTGCCCATCGGCATGTTGCGGACGGACGGGAAGGAAAACCTGATCACGGCCATCGAGATCGCCGCCGCCAAGGAAAACGGGCGCCCGATCGTCCCCGAAGTTTGCGTGTTCTTCGAGAATGAACTGATGCGCGGCAACCGGACCTGCAAGGCCAATGCCGACAACTTCAATGCGTTCCGTTCGTATAACTATCCCCCGCTGGCGCATGCCGGAATCCACATCAAGTACGATGCGGCCCAGATCCACCATCCGGCATCCCGCCCTTTGAAACCTCATTTCTTGTTGGACCGCAACATCGCCATCCTGAAGCTTTTCCCCGGAATATCGCCTTCGGTCGTCGGCTCCATCTTGAACATCCCCGGGCTGAAAGGGGTCGTCATGGAGACATTCGGCAGCGGGAACGCGCCCCTCGACAAGTGGTTCTTGCAGATGCTGGAGGAGGCCGTCGGGCGCGGGGTGGTCATCGTGAACGTCACGCAGTGCCGGGCCGGGAGCGTGGAGATGCACCGGTATGAAACGGGGCAGAAACTGCTCGAGACGGGCGTCATCAGCGGCTATGACAGCACAACGGAAAGCGCCGTGACCAAGCTGATGTTCCTGTTCGGGCACGGCTTGACATCCGGCGAGGTGAAAGAGCGCATGAATCGCCCGCTGATAGGCGAAATCACCATCCCCGACTCGTTCGTGCGCTCTTGAAAGGGGATAAAAAACACAGGACGATATATGAAACTGACCTTTTTCAGCCTGGCCAGCGGCAGCAGCGGGAACTGTTACTACCTGGGCGCGCCGGGGTACGGGTTGCTGATCGATGCCGGGATAGGCATCCGCACCATCCGGAAAGTACTGAAAGAGCGTTCCGTCGGCCTGTCGCAAGTCATGGCCGTCCTGGTGACGCATGACCACGCGGACCATATCAAGACGGCAGGCTATCTGGGAGAAAAGACAGGCATCCCGGTATATACGACGGAAGACGTCCACCAGGGAATGGCAAAAAGCCGGTATATGGAAGGAACCCTTACGACCTCCAGGCGGGTCATCGAGAAAGAAGTCCCTTTCTTTATCCGGGATTTTGAGGTGACCGCCTTCCCCGTCCCCCACGACAGCACCGACAACGTCGGGTATTACATCCGATACGGGAAACATCATTTCACGATCGCCACCGACGTGGGGCATATCAACGGGAAAGTCAGCGAATACATCTGCAAGGCCAACCACCTGGTGCTTGAAGCCAATTATGATGAAGAAATGCTCCGGCAGGGGAAATATCCGCAGTTCCTGAAGGAACGGATAGCAGGGCCGATCGGGCATCTGAGCAACCAGGAGGCGGCCGAATTCCTGGCAACGCACTACACGCCCGGTTTGAAAAATATCTGGCTGTGCCATTTGAGCCGGGACAACAATCATCCGGAATTGGCCTACAAAACGGTGTGCCTTCGCCTTTCCGAGGAAGGAATCCGTGTCGGGAAGGATGTTTCCCTGGTCGCGCTGAAACGCTCGACGCCTTCGGATGTCTATGAGTTTGACGATTGACTTGCAGAAAAAGATCGAAATTGTTTGGTGATTCAAAAATTGTTCCTACCTTCGCAGTCGCATCACCGAAGAGGATGCGCAAAGCATTGACTTCGTAGCTCAGTTGGTAGAGCAAATGACTCTTAATCATTGGGTCGAGGGTTCGAGCCCCTCCGAGGTCACGACTAATTACTTATAACACGGAAGCCTTTTGCAGGAAGAGAACTGACTGTAAAAGGCTTTTTCATTGCCGCCTGTTGTCAAGAAATCGGAAGAGAATCACTAACTTTGCATAAATCTCATTATTAGCCTGAATATGGACAAAAAACTTTTGATCGCTTGTGTGCCTGCCATGTTCTTGTGGGCGAGTTGCACGGACAACCCATCCGCCCATTTCATTTCAGACACAGCCTACAGGGCTCAAGTGGAAACGGACTTCCAGTCGAGACAGACAACCTTGAGTGAAGGCAACCTGTTTGCAGTATTCAACCAGCCCATGACCCCGGAAGAGAAGGAAGCCATGAGTTTCCTGTATGCCTACATGCCGGTGGGCGACATGGCCGATTGCGGCGGGGAATTTTTCCTGAAGAATGTCCGGACTTCGTTCCGGGCCAGACAGGAAATGCCGTGGGGAAAGCAGATCCCGGAAGACATATTCCGTCATTTCGTGCTGCCGATCCGCGTGAACAATGAAACCCTGGACGAAAGTCGCATGGTCTTTTACCAGGAATTGAAAGATCGCGTAAAAGGGCTTTCGTTGCAGGATGCCGTCCTCGAAATCAATCACTGGTGCCACGAGAAAGTCGTTTATACGCCGTCGGATGCGCGCACCAGTTCTCCTCTGGCCTCTGTCAAAACGGCCTACGGGCGTTGCGGCGAGGAGTCCACATTTACCGTGGCCGCCTTGCGCTCGGCAGGTATTCCGGCCCGGCAAGTCTATACGCCCCGTTGGGCGCATACCGACGACAATCACGCCTGGGTGGAAGCGTGGGTGGACGGGCAATGGTGCTTCTTGGGCGCTTGCGAGCCGGAACCCGTGTTGAACCTGGGATGGTTCAATGCTCCGGCAAGCCGTGGCATGCTGATGCACACGAAAGTCTTCGGCAAATACCAAGGTTCGGAAGAAGTCATGCTGCAGACCCCGCTTTATACGGAAATCAACGTCACCGGCAACTATGCCGATACCGCCAAAGCGACCATCAAGGTAGTGGATGCCAACCAGCAGCCGGTGCCGGATGCCTGCGTGGAGTTCAAAGTATATAACTACGCCGAATTCTATACCGTCGCCCGCAAGACGACCGATGCCGACGGCGAAACCTTCCTGACATCCGGGAAAGGCGACATGCTGGTCTGGGCTTCCAAGGACGGGCGGTTTGGTTATGGCAAAGTTTCATTCGGCCGGCAAGGCGGACTGACGGTCGCCTTAGACAAGGAAGCCGGTGAAACCTGCACCGTCGATCTGGATATCGTTCCTCCTCCCGAGAATGCCGAATTGCCGGAAGTGACTCCCGGACAAAGAGCGGAAAACACCCGCCGCATGGCAGAGGAAGATTCCATCCGCAATGCCTACGTCGCCACTTTCTTCACGGAGCAAAAGGCAGAAGGCTTTGCCCGGGAAATCGGCATGGATGCCGCCGTGGCTGCCAAACTGCTGGTCGGTTCACGCGGAAACCACCCAACAATCACCGGGTTCTTGAAAGAGGCTTCCTCCAATGACGGACAGAAGGAGGCTGCCATCGATCTGTTACAGCGTATTTCAGCCAAAGACCTGCGCGATGTCTCCCGTGAAGTGTTGGACGACCATTTGAAGAACAGCATCTCCAACGGAGGCATCGACCCGGAAATCTTTGCCCGGTATGTGCGCAATCCCCGTGTGGCCAATGAAATGATTACCCCCTACAAAGCATTCTTCCAAGAAGCTGTTCCGGAAGCCGACGTGAAAGCATATCAGGCAGACCCGATGAAATTGGTTGAGTGGGTCAAGGGCAATATCGCCATCGACGAGGAATGCAATCTGGGCGGTGCTCCCATCTCCCCGGAGGGCGTTTGGAAAGCGCGCACGGCCGACAAACTTTCCCGCGACATCTTCTTTGTTTCCTTGTCACGTGCATTAGGCATTCCGGCACGTATCGATGAAGTGACCCGCAAGGTACAGTTGTTCTCCGGCAAGGACATTATCGACATCGACTTCCAGGCTGCCGGGGAAACGGCCGATTCCAAAGGCACTTTACAGGCAGACTACAAACCGGCCAAGGCATTGAAAGACCCGAAATATTATTCCCATTTCACAATATCCAAACTGGCCGACGGGCGTTTGCAGTTATTGAACTACGAAGAAGGTGACGCAGACATGGGCGGCGGCGCGACATGGAGCAATCTGCTGAAGAAAGGAACTCGAATGGATACGGGCAGCTACTTGTTGACAAGCGGCACACGCATGGCCAATGGGACGGTATTGGTCCAGTTGACCTTCTTCAATATCGAGGAGGGGAAGACAACGCGGATCCATCTGAACATGCGTGAAAGCAAAGACGGTATCCAAGTGATCGGGAACTTCAACTCCGAGAATAAATACATCTCTGCCGAGACCGGCGAAGAGACAAGCCTGCTGGCCACGACGGGGCGCGGTTATTATGTCGTCGCCATCTTGGGAGCCCGGCAGGAACCGACAAACCATGCCTTGCGTGACATCGCCGCCGTCAAAGGGCAATTGGAGGCCTGGGGCAGAAAGATGGTGCTGCTCTTCCCGGACGAAGAGGGCTACAAGGAGTTTGACCCGGCAGAATTCAAAGGCTTGCCCGGCAATATCGTTTACGGCATTGACAAGGGCCATGCCATCCAGAAAGAGATGGCAGCCGCCATGAATCTGGAACAGGCCGATGCGTTGCCAATCTTTATCATTGCCGACACGTTCAACCGCGTCGTGTTCGCTTCCCAAGGCTATACTGTCGGCCTGGGTGCCCAGATGATGCAGGTCATACATAAATTATAATGGAAGATGCCCCTCCCGGGAGGGCTTCGGGAGGGGCATCCGTCAACAGTATTTTCGTTTGCGCGCCGTCTTTGTTTTTTATCGCGTGCCACGCAATGATTTTCGACTAAATACGTTATTGTACATATAAACACGTAAGTTCCCTATCTTATGAAATTAGTATTCGCGACCAACAACAAGCATAAATTAGACGAAGTGCGCAAGATCGCTTCGCGTCACCCGGTCGAGATAGTCAGTCTCGCGGAAATCAATTGTTTCGACGACATGCCTGAAACGGCCGATACCTTGGAACGGAATGCCCTCCAGAAAGCCCATTATATCCGGGAGAAGTACGGGCTGGACTGTTTCGCCGACGACACGGGGCTGGAAGTGGAAGCATTGGGCAATGCTCCGGGTGTCCATACCGCCCGTTACGCCGGACCGGGCCATGATTCGGAAGCCAACATGAAGAAGCTGTTGCACGAGATGGAAGGAAAGGAAAACCGGAAAGCCCGTTTCCGGACAGTCATTGCCTTGGTATGGGAGGGAAAGGCATACACGTTTGAAGGTGTCGTGAACGGGACCATAGCGACAGCCAAGCGGGGAGAAAACGGTTTTGGCTACGACCCCATCTTCATACCGGAAGGGTACGGGCAAACCTTTGCCGAATTAGGGGATGATGTCAAAAACCGAATCAGCCACCGGGCGAAAGCCGTGGAAAAGTTAGATGAGTTTCTCGCTCGGTTAGCCGATCACAAATCATAAATAAGCTGTCCCATGAATAAAATAGGCCTTCTGTTTTTGTCGTGCTGCATCCAGCCCATCCATGCCCAATTCGACAAATGGACGATACATCAGTCGTATAACAACACCGAATTGGTCACCGAGACTCCTAACCATGTGTTCGCCGTGGCCGATAGTTCGCTGTATGTTTACGGGAAGGAGGACCAAAGCCTGACCACGTATTCAAAGAAGAGCGGGTTAAGCGACAATAAGATAAAGGTCGTCCGTTATCATGCAGGGGAGCATACGCTGCTAATAGGTTACCGGAACGGAAACATTGATCTGTGGACGGAAAACGGAATCCGCAACCTCCCTTACCTGAAGAACAGCACGTCCATACAAAACAAGACGATCAACGATGTCTATTTCTTCAACAGCTATGCCTATATATCGACCCAGGCGGGTATCGTGGTCGTCAATCTGGCGAAACAGGAGATTACCGACACCTACCGCATCGGGGCCGTCCGCTCCGCATGTATCATCGGCAATACGCTTTATGCCTTGACAGATACAGGCATCAGGCAAGGAAACCTGAATGACAACCTGCTCGACGAAGCCAACTGGAGCGATCTGGCCGTCCAAACGGACAAGTTCGAGCTGAGGGAAGTCAGCAAGATAGCCGACTTCCAAGACAAGCTGTGCCTGTGCGTCCTGTCGAAGGGTGTCTATTATTTAGACAACGGCAACGCAACCCGTTCCCTATATAGCTCCTTCCTGTCCGGGATGAAAGTGGAAAACGGGAAGCTGCTCGCATTCACCCCGTATGTGATTGATGCGACCACCGACCTGAAGAACTACCAGCGCATCATCAACTTTAGTTCATTGAAAGATGTCTCTTGCCTGTATTCGGATGATGCTTACTGGGTGGCCCACGGAACCGGCGGAATCATGAAAATCAAGAAGGCATCCGGTTCGCAGAATTACGAAGTGCTGACCGACGGGCTGACCCTCAACAGCCCGAAGAGGAATTATGCCTGGGACTTGAAGCATGAGGGCGGCAGGCTCTGGGTGACAGGAGGCGGAAGGGGACTGAACCGTTATTTCCGGCGGAATACCATCATGACGTATGCCGACGGCCGGTGGACCAACTACGACGAGCAGAAGATAGCCAGGCAGCTAAACGCCGGCGAGAACATCCAAGACGCCCTTAACCTCGCCGTCGATCCGGACGACCCCGCCCACATTTACGTGGCTTATTACGGCGATGGCATCCTCGAATTGGAGAACGACACCGTGCTCAACTGGTATAATCTGTCGAACAGCCCGCTGGAGACGGCCATCGAAAACAGCAGCCGGTTTGTCCGCATCGGGAGCGTCACCCTCGACGACAAGCACAACCTGTGGGTCACCAACTGCAATGTCCCCGGTGCCATCAAAGTCCTCACGGCCGACAAGGAGTGGCACACTTATACGAATACCGCCATAGCCCATGCGGAAATCATTGACAAGATACTCATCACCAAGCAAGGTTACAAGTTCGTCAACCTGCTCCACTCCGGCAAGCCCGGGTTCTTCGCCTTGGACGACAACGGCACTGTCGCAGACCAGTCGGACGATACCTCCGAATACTACCCGGCCGTGACCGACAACCAGGGGGCGACCTTGGATGCCAGCATGTTCTACTGCATGACGGAAGACAAAAGCGGCTACATCTGGGCAGGGACCAACATCGGGCCGATTGTCTGCTACAACCCCTCGAGGATAGAGGATTTGCGGTTCAACCGCATCGTGCTGGCCGACGAGTCCGACTACCTGCTGAACGGGGTGCGCGTCAATGCCATCGCCACCGACGGCAGCAACCAGAAGTGGATTGCCACGGAAGGCTCCGGCATTTTCCTCGTCAACGCCGACGGGACGGAAGTGTTAGAGAACTTCACCACCGACAACTCCCCGCTCCCCACCAATTCCATCAACAGCATCGCCATCGACCCGGCAAGCGGGGAAGTGTTCTTCGCCGCCGACGGCTACGGGGTCTTGTCTTACCAAGGGGAGGCGACCGAAGGGAGGGAGGACTATTCGGGCATACACGCCTATCCGAACCCGGTCAGGCCGGAATTCGACGACAAAGTCATCATCACGGGGCTGATGGGCAGTTCAAACGTCAAGATTACGGACATCGCGGGCAACCTGGTCTATCAGACGCGGTCGGTGGGCGGGCAGGTGTCGTGGAACTGCCGGAACAGCAAAGGAAGCCGCGTCGCTACCGGCGTTTATCTGGTCCTCGCCGCCACGCCCGAAAGCGAGGAAAGCGTCGTGACCAAAATCATGGTCGTCAAATAAGCCTTTCACGGTTTCGCAGGCTCCCGCAGCCTTCATCCTTCCACCCGCAGCATCACCGGGCATGCCAGCGTGCGGGGCTCTTTCAGCAGCTTCGTCCCGGAGGTGAAATACGTCTCTATCTCCAAGCGGTAGCTGCCCGGCGCGAGCCCGGACGGCAGGGTGAAGATGATGCGCGAGGGGTCGTTTATGCCCGGCGCGGCGACTTCCTCGGGAGAGCCGCCCTCGTCATAGAGGCTGAAACGCCCGATGCCGCTGCCGTCCCGGTTCACGCACTTTATCTTCATGCCGGTAAGCTCCACCATGCCGCCGGGCGTGACAGTGCCGTCGATCTTGCCCGTGACGAGGTCTTTCACGCGGTCGATCTTCGCGCCGCCCAGCTCCTGCACGCCGAGGACATGGAGCTTCACGCCCGCCATCTCGTCCTTGAGGATGCGGCTGGCGGTGACGTTCACGCCGCACTTCATCCCGCTGCCGCCGAGCAGCTCCCCGTGCGAGTCGAACGAGCCGGCAACGGCGGGGGCGATGCGCAGGTTCTCGGTCATCACCGGGTGGCCGGAACAGAGGCTTTGGCGTATCTTCTCCTCCACCAATTTGAGGATGTTGAGGATGGTGTCCTCGCGGTATTCGGTGCGTTCGTCCACGATCTCCCGGGCGATGGTTTCCAGCGTCTTGGTGTTGTTGAAACTCTTGACGAAAGCGGCATAGTCGTCCGCCCTTCCCGTCACCTTGTTTTCCCGCAGCTCCACGGGCCAAACATACTCCCTTTTCTTGTTTTCGTCTGCCATAATGATAGGTTTTTTAATAGACTAAAGCGGGCCCTGTCGATTCCCTTTCCATGTCCCGGCGGGCAGGCGGCAGGACCCATCATCCGTCCGCCCCGGACTTCGTTTTTGCAAAGATAAGGGTTCTGGCGTTACTTCCACACAGATAAGACGAATAAATCACCAAATCATGTCTTATCTATCCTGCACA
>CAYRFT010000010.1:9033-14272 GCA_964423585.1 uncultured Parabacteroides sp.
TGCACAGACACCCTGCACAGCATAGCACAAACATCTTGAATAGTTATGGAAAAAAAGTCTTTATCGGAGGAGAGAAGCGCCCTGGCAGCACGAGAGGTTGCGGTCGCCGTAGGCATTGTCGATGCGGGCCACGTTGACCCAGAACTTGCCTTCGTGCAGCCACTCGAGCGGGAAAGCCGCCTTGCCGCGCGGGTAGGCGTGGTTCCATTCGTCGGCCGCCACCTCGTACTCCGGGTGCGGGGCGTTCTTCAGCACGTTGTCGGACCCGTCGGCCGTGCCGTCTTCCACCTCCTTTATCTCGTTCAGGATGCACTCCAGCACCTCGACGAAACGGTCCAGCTCCGCCTTGCTTTCGCTTTCGGTCGGTTCTACCATCAGCGTCCCGTGCACGGGGAAAGAGAGGGTCGGCGCGTGATAGCCGAAGTCCATCATGCGTTTGGCGATGTCGTTCTCGTCGATGCCGGTCCGTTCCTTCAGCGCGCGGCATTCGAGGATCAGCTCGTGGCCGACACGCCCCGTCGTCCCCGTATAGACGATGCCGTATGTGTCCCTGAATTTGGCGGCCAGGTAGTTGGCGTTCAGGATGGCCGCCTTGGAAGCCAAGGCCAGTCCCTCCGCCCCCAACATGCGGATGTACCCGTAGGTGATCGGCAGGATGCCCGCGCTCCCGTAGGGGGCGGCCGCGACCGCGTTCAGCCCGCTCCCCGACAAGGCAGGATGCTGGGGCAAGAAGGGCACCAGATGCCCCGCCACGCAGATAGGCCCTGCGCCCGGACCGCCTCCCCCGTGGGGCGAAGCGAAAGTCTTGTGCAGGTTGAGGTGGCATACGTCCGCGCCTATCGTGCCCGGGTTGGTCAGCCCCGCCTGCGCGTTCATGTTGGCCCCGTCCATGTAGAGCTGCCCGCCGCAGGCATGCACGATATCGCACATCTCCTTGATGTCCGCCTCGAAGATGCCGTGGGTGGAGGGATAAGTGATCATGCAGGCGGCTATGTTGTCCTTGTTGGCCTCCGCCTTGGCACGGAAGTCCTCCAAGTCGATATTGCCCTTTCCGTCGCATTTCACCGTGACCGTGGAGAAGCCGCACTGGACAGCGCTGGCCGGGTTCGTGCCGTGTGCCGAGGCCGGGAGCAGGACGATGTTTCGGTGTCCCTGCCCGGTGCTTTCCAAGTAGGCGCGGATGACCCGCAACCCGGTATATTCGCCTGCCGCTCCCGAGTTAGGCTGGAAGGTGCACCCCTTGAAGCCGGTAATCTCGCACAGGTAGGCGGAGAGGTTCTCGATCAGCTCCGTATAGCCTTCGACCTGTTCCAGCGGGGCATACGGATGGATGTTCTGGAAGCGCGCCAGGCTCAAAGGCAGCATGGTGGAGGCCGGGTTCAGCTTCATCGTGCAAGAGCCCAGCGGAATCATCGACTGGGCGAGCGACACGTCCTTCCGTCCGAGGCGGGTGATGTAGCGCATCAGCTCCGTCTCCGTGTGATACTTCTTGAACACCTCCTGCTGCAAGAAAGGGGAAGTGCGGGCGAACTTCGGGTCAAGGCAGGAACGGCACGGGACGGCTTCCTGCAACATATAATCCTTGCCTGCCGCTCCCGAGAAGATGTGCATCAGGACGCCCACGTCGGTCGGCTGCGTCGTCTCGTCGATGCTGATGCCCACGAAGCCGCTGTCGAAGTAGCGCAGGTTGACCCTGCATTCCAAGGCTATTTCACGCAGCGCGTCTATCGAAACGCCTGCCGGCAGCCCGATCTTCAACGTGTCGAAGAAGTACTTGTTCAACTGCTTGTAGCCTAACTTTTCCAACTCGCCGGCGACGAAGCGGGCGGTGGCATGAATACGGCAGGCAATGTCTTTCAGCCCTTCCGCCCCGTGATAGACGGCATAGAATCCCGCCATGGTCGCCAGCAAGGCCTGTGCCGTGCAAATGTTGGAAGTCGCCTTCTCCCGCTTGATGTGCTGCTCGCGGGTTTGCAATGCCAAACGGTAGGCCGGATGCCCGTAAGCGTCTTTCGAGATGCCGATGATGCGTCCCGGTATGGCGCGCTTGTATTCTTCCCTGGCTGCAAAGTAAGCGGCCGACGGCCCGCCGTAGAACATCGGGATGCCGAAACGCTGGCTGCTCCCGAAGACGACATCCGCGCCCCATTCCCCCGGAGGAGCCAGCAAGACCAGGCCCATCAGGTCGGCTGCGACAGCCACTTTCGTCCCGTTCTCGTGGGCACGGCCGACGAACTCCCGGTAATCTTCGATCGAGCCGTCCGCATTCGGGTACTGCACGATAGCGCCAAAGACCTCCGGTGTGAAGGCAAAAGACTTGTAGTCGCCGGTCACGACCTTCATCCCTTGCGGAATGGCACGGGTACGGATGACGGCCAAGGTGGAAGCGAACACCTTCTCATCGACGAACAACACGTCCGCACCCGCTTTCACTTGGGCGCGGCTTCGTGCCCCGAAGAACATGGTCGCGGCTTCGGCTGCCGCCGTGGCCTCGTCGAGCAAAGAGCAATTGGCCAGAGGCAGGGCGGTCAGGTCGCAAATGACCGTCTGGAAATTCAGCAAGGCTTCCAGGCGGCCTTGCGATACTTCGGCCTGATACGGCGTGTAGGAGGTGTACCACACGGGATTCTCGAATACATTGCGCTGGATGGGAGCCGGACAGACCGTATCGTACCAGCCCATGCCTATATAAGAAGTAAAGGCTTCGTTCTTTGAAGCCAGTTCGTTAATGTGTTCGGCAAATTCACGTTCTGTCATGGGTTCGGGCAGGTTCAACGGCTGCTTCAGGCGGATATCGGCCGGAATAACCTGGTCTATCAGCTCATCGAGCGTATTCACCCCGACGGTCTCCAGCATGCCGTGGAGATCCTCTGCCGTGATCCCTACATGGCGATTGACAAATTTAGTTGTATCCATACACGATGTTTTTTATAAATAAGGATTATTGGATTTTTCGTAGGCTATGGTGGTTTCAGGGCCATGTCCCGGATAAACGACCGTCGAACCGGGCAGGGCAAACAACGCCTGATGAATGGAGCGGACCAGCTCGTGCGCGTCGCCTCCCCACAAGTCGGTCCGGCCGATGCTGCCGGCAAACAAGGCATCGCCCACAAATACGCAGCCCCGCTCTTTCTGATAAAAAGCGACGCTGCCGGGCGAATGCCCCGGGACGGCTATCACTTCCAGCCGCGTATGGCCGAAACAGACAACGCCTCCTTTTTCCAGGCAGGCATCGACGGCTGTCTCTTGCATGGCGGGCAGTCCAAACAGGACCGCCTGTCGGCCGGCGGAAGGCAATACGGCGATATCCTCCCCGCAGACTTCCGGAAGAAGCCCGTATTGCCGGTGGACCATGGCCGCCCCCATCAGATGATCCACATGATAATGCGTGCACAGATGGTGTTTGGGAATCAATTGCCGCCGGGCGATGAACGCCTCCACTTGAGAAAACTCCTGCCTGTCCATGCAACCGCAATCGATGAGCACCGCCTCCTTTGTCTCGTCATATAGCAAATAGCAGTTCTCGTCGAAGAAATTAACCGTGAATTGCTTGATCTCCATCATAGCGGTATGTACACGACTTTTTTGGTTTTGAAATATTCCTCAGAGAATGTTTTAGAGAGCTCCAGCAGGACTGCCTGCTTCTTGAACGGCCGTATTTCATGTGCCAGTTCGCCTCCTTTCAGGCAAATGAGCCCGTTAGGCAGGGCATTGATCTGTTTCTTCCGGATATTCTTCCGGACGACTTTCGCAAGCTCGGCAAGGGGCATGACAGCCCGCCCTACCACAAAGTCGAACTTCTGTTTCTCTTCTTCGCCCCGGCAATGACGGAAAGTCACGTTCTGCAATCCGATTGCTTCGGCCACTGCCTGTCCCACTTTGATCTTCTTCCCCGTGCCGTCGATCAGGTGGAACTTCACTTGCGGGAAGAAGATGGCCAACGGGATGCCCGGGAAGCCGCCGCCCGTGCCTATGTCCATCACGGAAGATCCCTCTTTGAAACGGAGCATGACCGTAATGCCCAACGAATGCAAGACATGATGCAGGTATAAGTTCCCGATGTCTTTCCTGGATATGACGTTAATCTTGGAGTTCCAGTCGGCATACAGGTCATACAGTGCCTGAAACTGCTCGACCTGTTTTTCGCTCAGATGCGGGAAATAGCCTTGAAAGACGGCCCATTGCTCCGCGACGCAAGCCGGACGGATCGGATTTTCTTGTTCCATGCTTATCTGTTCTGTTTGTTGTTACACGCCGGCCAACGAGGCAACCGGGCTTTCCTTCTTCAGCAACGATTGCACATCCTCAAAGGGAATATGCACATGGGTCGCCCCGACCACGTAGGCGGCTATCTCGTATTCGTTGAATGTATAGGTGATTCCGGTCTCATCTACCAGGAAGTTATTGTTCGGATAGATTTCATCCATGCCGAAGAAGCCCAGGTCCTCCAGCTCCTTCGGATCTGCCACGCCATTCTGCCTGGCGATTTGCGCCACCAATATTTTCGCCAGCGGGTCCTGGTAGCTGTCGATGAAAATATCCTCTTCTTTCAGCCTTTCCCCGTTCTTCAAATCAATGACGAAATGGTTGTAAGCATGTGCCCCGTGCGCGCCTCCCGTGTAATTTTCGAATTTGACGGTGAAACTGATCAAGTCATGCCGGTTGAATTGAATTTGATCGGACGACAATTCGTAATAAGAGAACCACGCACTGACCGGCGCACCGTCTTCCGCCCGTTTCAGTTCTTCCTCGTAGTCCGACTCCAGTTCCTTGTAGGAGGCAAGATAGTCGTTCGTATATTTTTCCACCGCTTCCTGTGGCGGCAAATTCTCGTAAGCTTCGCCGAAATAAGCCAGGACGAACTGTTTCTGGACATCTTCCAGCAAACCATTCTCCACGCTGGCCGGATAAGTGAATTTGATTTGCAGGTTGCAATTGGGATTTTCCGGGTTGTCCAGCAGATGGTATGTCTTATCCACCCGGATAGAGTCGAATTTCACCGCATTGCAGGCTTCTTTCCGGGTGGTATGCAGGCACCCGGTTGTCGATAATCCGAAGGAAATTAAACAGACTATCGTTTTGAGGAGACGTGTTTTCATACTCTCTTAATTAATTTTTCGTGCAAATGTACGGGAATATTGCCGTAAAACAAATGAAAAGGTTTATTTCTTATTTCGGCAGAGCCAAACGGCAAGTGCCATGTCGCGAAATCAATTTGAAGCCCCGCTTTTCCATTTTT
>CAYRFT010000011.1:0-1057 GCA_964423585.1 uncultured Parabacteroides sp.
GTCGGAGGCCTCCCGCGCCCCTTGCCGGGAACTTTATATGAGCAGAACGGGCAACAAAATACGGCCGCCCGCTTGTTTATTCAAAAACAAAAACTAACTTTGCGCTCGGAAAAACATACGGATTAACAATAAGCAATAAAACCATATAGAGAAATGAAAAGGACATACCAACCATCTAACAGAAAAAGGAAAAACAAACACGGATTCCGTGCAAGAATGGCTACCCACAACGGCCGCCGCGTATTGGCAGCCCGCCGGGCAAAAGGAAGGGCAAAACTGACTGTTTCCGACGAATACAACGGATAATCCATCCTGTCCAGCCATAAGGGAAGTAAAGGTTTTCATCAAAAGCCCTTACTTTCTTTGTTTTTATACCTACCTTTGAGCCATTATCGGAAGGAAACCCAAAACATGGACAATCGTTTGATAAAGATATTGAAGAATCCTTTTGTGTTCAGCCTGCTTTTGGCAATCTTGCTCGTATGCGGGTTGATTTACGGCACACTGGTGTGGCTGGACGCATATACCCGGCACAACGAGGCGGTCGTCATCCCCGACGTGAAGGGGTTGACCATCGAAGAAGCCGCCCCCTTCCTGGCCGGAAGAGGCATCCGTTATAATATCATAGATTCCGTCTTTTCCAAGGATGTCGCCCCCGGCGCCATCGTGGAAATCGTGCCTGCCACGGGCTCGAAGGTAAAGGAAGGGCGCATCGTGTTCATCACGATCAACGCGAAGACATCCCAAATGGGACGCATCCCGGAGGTGCAGGACCTTTCGCTCCGGCAGGCATACGCCTTGCTCGGCTCCGTCGGCTTCAGGGCCATCGAGGTGAAATACGTGGCAGGCGACTACAAAGACCTGGCCATCGGCGTGGAATGGAACGGCGAAATGCTGGAAGAAGGACGGCATGTTCCCTTGAACGCCCACCTTACGTTGGTAGTCAGCGGCGGATTTGCAGAGTCCGATTCCTTGGCCTTGGACAGCCTCGGCAGGGCTCCCGTCGAATCCTTGGATAGCGAAGAAGAAAATTGGTTTTGATCATGGCGGACTTTAT
>CAYRFT010000011.1:1157-13118 GCA_964423585.1 uncultured Parabacteroides sp.
ATGGCGGACTTTATTGACGAAATAGATGAAGAACAGGTGGATGCCATGTTGCTCGACGATGAAGAGGCGGCCGCCGTCATCACTTCCCCGGAGATCTCGCCCGGCTTGTACGAGCATTTCAAAGTGACGGCCGACAAAGGCCAGTCCCTCCTGCGCGTCGATAAGTTCCTGGCCGCCCGCCTAGAAGGGACGACACGCAACCGTATCCAATCGGCGGCCGATGCCGGTTGCATCTGGGTAAACGGACAGCCCGTAAAAAACAACTACCGGGTAAAGCCGTGCGACGTGGTGCAAGTCGTCATGGACCGTCCGCGCCGGGAAACGGAAATCATCCCGCAAAATATCCCTTTGGACATCGTGTATGAAGACGCGGACCTGCTGGTCGTAAACAAGCCGGCGGGCATGGTCGTGCATCCGGGGCATGGGAATTATTCGGGGACTTTGCTGAATGCCATCGCCTACTATTTGCGGGACGAACGACAATTTGATCCGTCCGACCCTCGCCTGGGTTTGGTCCACCGCATCGATAAGGACACCTCCGGGCTATTGGTCATCGCCAAAACGCCGGAAGCCAAAAGCAATCTGGGATTGCAGTTCTATCACCATACGGCAAAACGCTGTTATCAAGCCGTCGTGTGGGGGCAATTCCAAGAAGACGAAGGCACCATTGCCGGAAATATCGGGCGCAGTTCCAAAGACAGGCTGCTGATGGCCATCTTCCCGGACGGAGACCAAGGGAAACATGCCGTGACCCATTACCGGGTAGTGGAACGGCTGGGCTACGTTACGCTGGTGGAATGCAGGCTGGAAACAGGACGGACGCATCAGATCCGCGTACACATGAAACATATCGGCCATCCCCTCTTCAACGATGAGCGTTATGGCGGACACGAAATATTGAAAGGGACGACATTTTCGAAATACAGGCAATTCGTGCAGAATTGCTTCGCCACTTGCCCCCGTCAGGCTTTACATGCCAAGACATTGGGGTTTGCACATCCTTCGACAGGGAAAGAACTCTTTTTCGATTCGGAAATCCCCGCGGACATGCAAGAACTGATTGGCAAATGGCGCATATATGCAACAACTAAAGGCTTAGGGTCATGAAAAAGAATATTGCTATTGTGGCAGGAGGAGACTCTTCCGAGATTGTGATTTCCTTGAAAAGCGCGGAAGGGATCTATTCCTTCATTGACAAAGGCAAATATGATTTATATATTGCCATCGTCAAGAAAGAGGAATGGTCTGTCTGTCTGCCGAACGGAGAACACGCGCCTATCGACAAAAATGATTTCAGTTTTTCTGAAAAGGGTGAAAAGAAACGCTTTGATTTCGCTTATATCACCATTCACGGGACTCCGGGCGAGGACGGACGGCTGCAAGGTTATTTCGATTTGATCGGCTTGCCTTATTCTTCCTGCGGAATGTTGGCGAGCGCATTGACATTCAACAAATATGTGTGCAATCATTACCTGAACAATTTCGGAGTGCGGATTGCGAAATCAATCCGCCTGATGCACGGCGAAAGCATCGAGGCAGAGGAAGTGGAAGCCAAGTTGGGCCTCCCGGTATTCGTCAAGCCGAATGACGGAGGCAGCAGTTTCGGCGTAACCAAAGTGAAAGAGGCATCTGCCTTGCCGGCGGCCATCGGCAAAGCCTTCGCCGAAGGGAAAGAAGTCGTCATCGAAAGCTACATGGAAGGGACAGAAGTTACGTGCGGATGCTACAAAACAAAAGGGAAGGAAGTCGTTTTCCCCGTTACGGAAGTTGTAACGTCAAACGAATTCTTTGATTTCGATGCCAAGTATAATGGCCAAGTACAGGAAATAACGCCGGCGCGCATCCCGTCGGAATGGACCAAGAAGGTGCAGACTGAAACGTCCCGAATATACGACCTGCTGGGAGCGAAAGGATTGATTCGCGTGGATTACATTATTCCCGCAGACGGGGAACCCTGCCTGCTTGAAGTCAATACGACACCGGGCATGACAAGTACCAGCTTCATTCCCCAACAAGTAAGGGCGGCCGGGCTGAACATCACCGACGTGATGAACGACATAATAGAAAACGAGATAAACTAAAGGATATGTGTACAGGAACAGTCTCTCCAAATTTTGAGGATATTCGTCCTCTCAACGAGGATGAAGTGCAAGCGGCAATAGAAGAACTGCTGGCTTCGGAAGAGTTTAGGCGCGCCCTCCAGTATATCAAGCCGAACTTGGATTGGGAACAGATGAGTGCCGCCATGCGGGCATGCAAGACGAAAGAGCAATTCAAGTCAACCTTGGGGTATGATGCCGTCATGACAGTGGTCAAAAAGACGACTTTCTCGCTGACCATTTCCGGGCGTAGCCGCCTGCCCAAAGGAAAACCGGCTTGCACGTTCATTTCCAACCACCGCGACATCGTCCTGGATGCGTCTTTCTTGAACATCATGCTGTATGATATCGGTTATGGGATGGCGCAAGTGGCCATCGGAGACAATCTGTTGATTCGCCCGTGGATCAAGACATTCGTCCGATTGAGCAACAGCTTTATTGTCAAACGCGAAGTCTCTGTCCGCCAAATGCTGGAAGTCAGCGGTACCCTTTCCGCCTACATCAACCATACCATCAAAGACACCAAAGAATCCGTCTGGATCGCCCAACGTGAAGGGCGGGCCAAAGATTCAAACGACCGTACCCAGCCAAGCGTGCTGAAAATGCTCTGCATGGCGGGAGGGAAAGACATTATCGGAAATCTTAAATCATTAAATATCATTCCTGTGGCCATTTCCTATGAATTTGACCCTTGCGACTACCTGAAGGCACAGGAATTTCAACTCAAACGGGACAATCCCGAATATCACAAGACCCAGCGTGACGACTTGCTGAGCATGGAAACCGGCATCCTGAATAATAAAGGCCGCGTTCATTTCACCATCAGCCAATTGATCAACGACCAGCTTGACCGATTGGATCCCGCCATGGACCGCAACGAATTGTTTGCCGCCGTCGCAACCATCATCGACAGGGAGATTTATCGCCATTACCGTTTTTACCCGAATAATTATGTAGCCTATGACCTGCTCGGCGGCACACGGCGTTTCTCCGACCATTACGGGCTGAAAGACCGGAAAGCGTTTGAAGGCTATTTGCAGAACCAGCTCGACAAGATTGCCATTCCGGGCAAGGACGAAAATTTCCTACGGAAGAAAATCCTCGAAATGTATTCCAATCCGCTAAAGAATTTCTTGAGCCTGTCGGGCAAGTAGCCGTTCGATTACTCGCGGATAATGGGCATATTCCAACGCATGGACTTTGGCAGCTACATCTTCGGGGGTGTCTGTCGGCAGCAACTCGCAGGAAGTCTGGAAAATGACGGTTCCTTCGTCATAATGCTCATTGATATAATGTATCGTAATGCCCGACTCCTTTTCCCCGGCAGCAACGACGGCCTCGTGCACATGCATTCCATACATGCCTTTCCCTCCGTATTTGGGCAATAGCGAAGGATGGATATTGACAATCTTTTCAGGGAAAGCCTGCATGACCGGATTTGAAATCTTATTCATGAAACCGGCCAAAACGACAAGGTCGATATGATATTCCTGCAATATTTCAATCACCGAGCCGCCATCCTCGAAATCGGTTTTTGAGAAAGTAATGGAAGGAATGTGAAGGCGGGCGGCACGTTCATGCACGCCGGCTTTCAATCTGTTAGACACGACAAGCGCCACATTAATCTTTTCATTCTTAGAAAAATATTCGGCGATATTTTCCGCGTTCGTGCCCGCACCGGAGGCAAAAATGGCTATATTCTTCATGATTATCTCTATTTTAGCGCACAAGAAAATAAAAAATGTGCAATTTATCTCATTTTTGGTCATTAAATTTGTATTGTAACACAAAAAATTCGTTTCTTTGCAGAGCAATTAAAAAGTAGTATCGTATTTATTAACCTAAATTCAAAAGTCATGTCTGAAATAGCTGAAAAAGTAAAGAATATCATCGTTGATAAACTGAGCGTAGAAGAATCAGAAGTCACAAACGAAGCAAGCTTTACTAATGATTTGGGAGCAGACTCTCTTGACACAGTAGAATTAATCATGGAATTTGAAAAAGAATTCGGTATTTCCATTCCTGATGATCAAGCAGAAAAGATTACGACCGTAGGTGATGCCATCGCTTATATCGAAGCTAACGCGAAGTAATCAATCTCTTATTCTTTGAATATGGAATTAAAAAGGGTAGTAGTAACAGGCCTTGGTACTATTTCTCCCCTTGGCAATACCCTCGCAGAAACGTGGGAGGGTCTTGTCAACGGGAAAAGCGGAGCAGGGCCTATTACTCAATTTGATGCATCCAAATTTAAAACTCAAATTGCATGCGAGGTGAAGGATTTCGATCCGTCTTTGTATATGGACCGGAAGGAAGCCCGCAAATGCGACCGTTACAGTTTATTGGCTATCGGAGCCGCCAAGCAGGCCGTGGCTGATGCCGCCATGGACTTGGACAAAGAAGACAAGAATCGCATCGGCGTTATCTTCGCCGCAGGCATCGGTGGAATAAAGACCTTTGAAGAAGAGGTCATGGGATACGAGAGGATCAAAGATACAATCGGTCCGAAATTCAATCCTTTCTTCATCCCGAAAATGATTGCAGACATTGCCGCAGGCCATATTTCCATGGTTTACGGATTTCACGGTCCCAACTTTGCAACAGTCTCGGCGTGCGCTTCGTCAACGAATGCCATTGCAGATGCTTTCAACTATATCCGTCTGGGCAAAGCGAATGCCATCGTGACAGGCGGCGCGGAAGCTGCTATCTCCGTGGCCGGTGTCGGAGGGTTCAACTCCATGAACGCTTTGTCAACGCGCAATGACTCGCCGGAAACGGCCTCGCGTCCGTTCAGCGCGAGCCGCGACGGCTTCGTCATGGGGGAAGGAGCCGCTTGCCTGGTATTGGAAGAATTGGGGCACGCCTTGGCCCGCGGTGCCAAGATTTACGCGGAAGTTGCAGGCACAGGCTTGTCGGGCGACGCTTATCACCTGACCACCACCCATCCCGAAGGGCTCGGTGCCATCCTGGTAATGAAAGATGCACTGGAAGACGCAGGGATGAAGCCGGAAGACATCGATTACATCAATGTGCACGGGACCTCCACGCCGGTAGGCGACATCCCGGAGGCAAAGGCCATCAAAGAAGTATTCGGAGAACACGCCTACAAGCTGAATATCAGTTCGACCAAATCAATGACAGGCCACTTGCTGGGCGCTGCCGGCGCTTTGGAAACGATTGTCTGCATAAAAGTCTTGGAAGAAGGCATCATTCCGCCTACAATCAACCATGCCGAGGGCGACGAAGACCCGGAAATAGACTACAAGTTGAACTTTACTTTCAACAAGGCCCAGAAACGTGCCGTGAATGCCGCTTTGTCAAACACGTTCGGTTTCGGAGGCCATAATGCCAGCGTCATCGTAAAAAAATTCGTAAAGTAACGTGTTCCCGCAACTATGCAAAAAGATAAGGCTCCTCATGCACAAAGGCAAGGAGCCTTATTTGTCTATCTACAAGATTGTAGGCTTTTACCCCGACAACGTCCATCTCTACAAGCAGGCTTTCCTGCACAAGTCGCAATCGGCAGAAGACGACGACGGGAAATGGTCGAACAACGAACGCCTCGAATTCCTGGGCGACGCGATACTGAACGCCGTGGTGACAGACATCGTGTACAAGCACTTCCGGAATAAAAGCGAAGGGTTCCTGACGAACACCCGTTCCAAGATTGTCTCCCGCGAATCGATGAACCGGATCAGCCTGAGCCTGGGCATCGAGCCGATGCTGAGGTATTCGTCACACGAGCCCATACACGAAATGCACAACAGCAGCATGTTGGGGAATGCCTTGGAAGCCCTGATCGGCGCGGTCTTCCTGGACCAGGGCTTCGAAACGTGCTACCGTTTCATCCGGGACGTGCTGATCAAGGACCACATCGACATCGACGAAATATCGGAGACGGAAGTCAACTTCAAGTCGAAACTCATTGAATGGGGGCAGAAGCACCATTTGCAGATAACGTTCGAGACCATCGAATCTTTCATGGACGAACAAAGCAACCCGGTGTTCCAGACGGCCGCCGTCATGCGCGAAACGGGCGAGCGCATCGGAACCGGGGTCGGATATACCAAAAAGGAGTCGCACCAGAACGCCGCCCGGATGGCCATGAAGAAAATACGCACCGACCTGGTTTTCCAGCAACATCTCGCGCGCCTGAAGAAGAGGATCCGGGAAAGGAAAATTGCCCGCGACAAAAAAAGGCACGACGCCAAGGGCTGATTATACGTCCTTTTCCATGATTTTTCGGCCGTATTCCGGCGGAAATGCCATGTTTTTGCCCCGTTTCCTCCTTCCCCTCTCCGACGCGAGGGGTTTATTGTAAAAAAAACTGTCTGCGCGGTGCGCGCAAGGGGCTTTTTCAGAAAAAACCTGCCTTCGCCACCCGGATTTTGCATGTCCTACCCCTCGGAACATCCTCGCTACACATGAAACAAGCATGTTTCACCCCTTGGAACAAGCTGGCAACGAGCTTCGCTCCCCTATTCCGGGACGGATTCCCCGTCGCCCACCCTCAATCATCCACGATGAAACCGATTTTCCGCAACAGCGCCCCCTCCGCCGGCATCGCCTGCCGCACCCGATAGGCAAAAGGCTCCCGCGGATGGTCGTAATGGTTGCGCAACCATTCGAACGCCGAAGGATTTTCCCGCAGTTTCCTATCGACGGCCAGCGGATCGAAAGTATGCAGGAAGGCGCGCTCGACCCGATGCCCCATGAAAGCGTCCAAATCGATCAACGGGTGCGCGGGCGGCGGCGGGGCGACCTCGCCCAGCCTCTCGAAGCGGACATGGAAGAACCGCTGTATCTCTTCCAGGCATGCACGGGTGGCCGCGGCCTTCCCGTCGGCCGAAAAACCGGCGATATGCGGGGTGGCGACGGAGGCAGCCCGCAGCAACTCGCGGCTGATTTGCGGCTCGTCTTCCCAGCAGTCGAGTATGATTTCCCCGACAACGCCCTTCCGGCAGGCTTCGAGCAACGCCCCCGTGTCATGAACCGCTCCCCGGCAACTGTTGACGAACCAGCAGCCCCGGCGCACCCGGCGGAAGAACTCCCCGTCGGCCAAATGCCAGGTAGGATGCTTCCCGTCCAAGGTGAGCGGGACGTGGCACGTGACGATGTCCGAGCAAGCCAGCAATTCTTCCAACGGGACGAAGACCTCCGGATCGCCAGCCTCCTCCCTGGGCGGGTCGTTCCGCAGGATCGCCATGCCGAAGAGCGAGGCCAACCGCTCCACTTCCTTCCCCACATGCCCGGCGCCGATGATTCCCAGCGTCTTTCCCCGCAGCGGCTCCCCCCGGCGCAAGGCGACCCGCAACAACGACGCCATCACGTACTGGGCGACCGAGGGAGCGTCGCACCCCGGCGCGTTCTTCCAGGTTATCCCGTGGGATTCGCAGTAACGGACATCGATATGGTCGAAGCCGATGGTGGCTGTCGTGATCAACCGGACGCGGCTGCCCTCCAGCAACCCGGACGTGCATTTGTCGATGCTGCGGACAATCAGCGCGTCGGCATCCCTCACCGCGCCGGGGGTGAAACCTTTCGCCGGGATATAAACGACTTCCGCCACCGGCTCGGCAATTCCCTTCAGGAAAGGAATCGTGTCATCTGCTATTATCTTCATTTTCTCTGCCACAGGAATTCAAGAATCCATTTGCCATGATACAGGTTCTTCATTTTTTGATTTCATCGGGTCCATGTCACCTCAGCTTTTCACGGTTGAAATGCGGGCCTGCCTTCAGCAGGAAGAACAGGGTGGAAACGACGGCGAGACCCGCGCCGAACAGGTAGGCATACTCGAACCCGCCAAAGGCCTGCGCCAGCGAGCCCCCGATCATCAGCCCGATGCCGATGCCGATGTCCCAGCTGGTCCGGTAGGTGGAGGTCGCCGTCCCGCGCCGGTTATGGGAGGCCAGGTTGACAAACAACGTATTGAAGGCCGGGAACATGGTCCCGAACGCCACGCCCTGCGCCAGGGCTATGCCGAGGTACAGGCACGTGCCGGCCGCATGGTTCCATTCCGCCAGCAGGCGCAAGGCCGACAAGACGAAAAAGGAAAGGGCCGCCAGGTACATCCCCAAGGATATGACCAGCGTGACCCGCCCCTTGTCCACCTGCTTCCCGGAGAACACGCGCGAGGCCGCCAGGCCGGCCGCCATGAAAGTGAAATACAGTCCCGGATTGACCCCTATCCCTATTTCCTCGGCATACATGGCCACATAGGTCGTCGTCATGCCATACGGGATGGAGAGGAGCAGCAGGGAGATGCCCGCCCAGACGCCTTCCCTGAGAAAGAACCGGTCCAAGGAGACCGGGATGTGCTGCACCGGTGCCTTATAGGGTGTCCTGACCATGCAGGCCATGAGGAAGCCCGCCGCCCCCGACAGCAGGGAGCACAGGAATATGGCCCGGTAGGAATAGGTGTTGTACATGAACAGGCCTGCCATGGGGCCGACGCTCATGGCGATATTGTTGGCCAGCCCGTAATAGCCGATTCCCTCCCCGCGCCTCGAAGAAGGCAGGATGTCAATCGCGATCGTGTTCCCCGCCACCGTCACCATGCCGAACGAGAAACCGTGCACGATACGCAGGGCGATGAAGAGCACCAGCCCGGTGGCCAGGATGTACCCGCCGAAAACGGCAACGAAGACGAAATAGGCCGCCAGGTATATCGAACGCCGGGGGAACGTGTCCAACAGATAGCCGGAAAAAGGGAGGATGCACAGGGCGGCGATCGTGTAGCACGAAAGGATAAAGCCGATCGTCGCCTTGTCGGCCGAAAGCTCTTCCTGCAAATAGAACACCAGAATCGGCAGTATCAGGTAGAAGGCAAAGAAGAGCAGGAAATTGGCAGCCAAGATGTAACGGAAACTTGGCATCAGTATCTTGTCTTTAGGCATACACGTATGGTTTTATGCAAAACGGCGACAGCCTGTCCCGCCTGTTCATGCTACCGCCCGGCGAATATACGCAATTATTCCCGATTCGTTGACAAATATCAGGCCGATGGCGAGCGGAGCCAGGTATTTGATGAAGAACGCATACGTCCGGAAGAAATAGAACGGAATCGTGCCGCGGTTGGTCAGCTCTTCCTTCAATATCTTCTTTTCGACCCGCAGGCCGGTGAACACGCAAATCATCATGCCCCCCAGCGGCATCATGATTTTGGCCGTCAGGAAGTCGAGGGCGCTGAAAATAGTCAGCCCGCCGAAGGTGTATTCCTTGAGCGCCCCGAATGAAAGCGAGGCGAAGATGCCGATGACAAAGACCCCGATGGAGACTACCCAGGCGGCGAACTTCCGGGGGACATGATATTCTTCGTGCACATAGGCGGTAGCGACTTCATGCAGGGAAATGGTCGATGTCAGGGCGGCCAAGGCCAGCAGGACGAAAAAGATGAACGACCAGGCGTTCCCGAAAGGCAACTGCTCGAAGATATTCGGCAGGGTGATGAACACCAATTCCGGACCGGCCGTGGGCTCGATGCCGAAGCTGAAAACGGCAGGGAATACCATGACTCCGGCCAGCAGGGCCACCAACGTGTTCAAGACGGTCACCTGCACGGAAGTCGCCTGCAGGTTGGTGTTCTCCCCGAAGTAAGAGGCATACGTGATCAGGCAGCCCATCCCGATGCTCAGCGAGAAGAAGGCCTGCCCCATGGCGCTCAGGACGACCGACGAAGTAATCTTCCCGAAATCGGGACGGAGCAGGAAGGCAAGCCCTTCTTTTACCCCGGGCAAGGTCACCGAACGGATGCACAAGACCAGCAATATCAGGAACAGGGCCGGCAACATGACCTTCGAGGCACGCTCGATGCCTTTCTCCACGCCGGCGGCCGTGATGTAATGGGTGAGGCCGATAAAGACCGCCGTCCATAATATCGGACGGAAGATGCCGCCCGAGAAGGACTGGAAATCGTTGGTGAAGTCGGCGGCGCTCTTCCCGGCAAGATTTCCATTCAACGCCTGCCAGACATATTCAAGGGTCCAGCCCGACACCACCGTATAGTAGCCCAATATCAGAAAGGCGGCCAACACGCCGTTATAGCCGATCAGCGTCCATTTGGTGCGCGGCGCCAGCTTCCTGAACGACCCGACGGCATTGCTGCGCGAATGCCGCCCGATAAAAAACTCGGTGATCATGATGGGCAAGCCCAACAAGGCGGTACAGAGAATGAACACCAACAAGAAGGCGGCACCTCCGTTCTCGCCCACCATGTACGGGAAACGCCAGATGCTCCCCAAGCCCACGGCGCATCCCACGGTCGCCAGGATAACTCCCAGTTTGCTTCCAAATGTTGCTCTATTCGTTGACATATTCTGTTTGTTATATTGAAATCCTTGCTCCTGCCCCTTGCTCACGCCTCTCCCACGATGCCGTCCCGGATATGGATCGTCCGGTCGGTTTGCGAGGCCATCCGCTCGTCGTGCGTGACGATGACAAACGTCTGGCCCATCTCGTCGCGCAACTCGAAGAACAACGCTTGCAGCTCTTCTTTGTTCCGGGTGTCCAGGCTGCCCGAAGGCTCGTCCGCCAAAATGACCTGCGGATGGTTGATCAAGGCCCGGGCAACCGCCACACGCTGCTTCTCCCCGCCCGAGAGTTCCGCCGGCTTATGCGACATCCGGCCGGACAGCTTGAGGAACGACAGGATTTCCTTGGCCCGCTTTTCAGCGGCCGCGGCCTTTTCCTTCGCGATCAGGGCCGGAATCATCACATTCTCAAGTGCCGTAAACTCGGGCAACAGTTGATGGAACTGAAAGACAAAACCTATATTCCGGTTGCGGAAGGCCGACAACTTCGGTTCCGACAAATGCAACACGTCGGTATCCTGTATCAGCAACCGCCCGCCGTCCGGCTTGTCCAGCGTGCCCAATATCTGGAGCAGCGTCGTCTTGCCGGCCCCGCTCGGTCCGACGATCGAGACCACTTCCCCTTGATGAATCTCCAGGTCAATGCCTTTCAACACCTGCAAGTTCCCAAAACTCTTGGTAATGCCTTCTGCTGTTATCATATCCTTTCATTTTCATGTCCGATGTTCCTGACCACGAAAGAGGCCAAAAGACATCCGAAGATGGCCGGCATGTACGAGACGGTTCCCGTTGTCGTCCGCTTGCAGGCCTCGTCGTCCACCTCGATCACGGCATCCCGGTCGGCCGTTTCCGTCGAATAAACCACCGGGATCCCTTTCAGGACGCCCAGCCCGCGCAGACGCTTGCGCACGGCCTTCGCCAACGCGCAGCCGGAGGTCTTTGAAATGTCGGCGATGCGCACCTGCAGCGGGTCGAGCTTGGCGCCCGCCCCCATCGACGAAACGACCGGCATCTTCCGCCGCAACGCATGGTACAACAAAAAAACTTTCGGGCTGAGGGAATCAATCGCATCGACGATAAAGTCGTAGCGCGCCTCGTCCAATACCTCTTCAATCCGCCCATCCCGCAGGAATTCATCGATTACCGCCAGTTTCAGTTCCGGATTGATGTCCGTCAACCGGGAGGCCATCACTTCGGCCTTGGGCCGCCCCAACGTGGAATGCAAAGCCGCCAGCTGCCGGTTCAGGTTGCTTTCCTTCACCGTATCGGCATCCGCAATCGTCATCCGGCCGATGCCCGCCCGGCAAATTTGCTCGGCGGCATACGCCCCGACACCGCCCAAGCCGACGACCAGGACATGTGCTCCCGAAAAACGCTCCAGACGTTCCTTTCCTAACAATAATTCAGTTCTTGAATTCCAATTGTAAATCATTTATCAATAATTTGCGACAAAAGTAATAAATCAAAAGGGAAAATGATTCTATTTTGCCTGTTTTTTAAGCATCCCGCCGTTTGCAAAGTTTTCCGATAGGAAGAGCGACGGCCTTTTC
>CAYRFT010000012.1:0-5731 GCA_964423585.1 uncultured Parabacteroides sp.
TAACTAAAAAAGCCGCCTCTTTTCACAAAGAAACGGCTTCACATGTACCACAACTCTCAAAGTTTGTCCGGCCAACCCCGGCCTGTTTACTTCTCGCTTCCTGTTGAAGGATCTTTGGCCTTCCTTGGGGTTGCCTTTTTCTTCAACTTATCCAATTCTTTTTGCAATGTTTCTATTTCTTCGCCTTGATTTTTGATCGTGGTCAATAATGAATTCAATTCTTCATTGTCAATGTCTTGGGGATACTGGGCATTGAGACGCTCGATGAAATCGGAAAGCACATTCATATAGTTGTTGAACGCATCGTATGGATTGTCGTATGGGCTGAAGCCGCCACGCCCCATGTGCTTTGTGCTCATATAATAGAAGTGGTCGCTGCTTTGCAGATAATACCAGTCTTGACGTATCCTACGCAGATCACACAGACGGACGCGCTCGCCTATTTCACAGATCTTATGGAAAGCTTCCTGTTGCAAGACATTTCCCAACCAGGAACTGCAATCCCGTTCCTCGTCCACCCAAGAAATAGGATATTGGACGGAGATGCTGTCAACCGGCTTCAAAAGCGCAAACACTTCCGACGGGGTCGAGAAACTAACGCCTTTTTCCGCCGCGAAACGGGGCAAAGCCTTGAAAAAGTCAAAAATTCCCGTTTCCGCCCGGTGCAAAGAGCCCAATACTTCATAATTCATGAACAAATTAATCACTTGTTCCGATTCAGGCGTCGCGGCAATCCATGAGATGAACTTGTCCGCCGTCAACGGATACTCGTTCCAGCTATAATCGCTGAAACGCTCAGACAGATCTTCACTGAAACGATCGTTCTTCAGCAGCAAGTGCAGATTGGGTTGCACGCTTGAGCAATACATGTAATTAGGGCTCTTCCAACCTAATATGTGTTTTGCCCCTTCCGTCAACATCCCTTTATAACCTTTTTCGTAAACTATCTCCGAGATGTCATCCGAATAAATCAATTCCGTGTTACGAAAAACTTTCGGCTTCACCCCAAACAATGTTTGGATTTTGTCTTCCTGCTTATCAATCTGATGCTTGAATTCATCAAGGTCGCCCAATGAGGAAAGGGAATGGGCATAGGTTTCCGACAAGAACTCCACATTGCCTGTCGCGACTAATTCTTTGAAAGAATCAATTACCTCAGGGGTGTAAATCTCCATTTGCTCCAAAGCGACGCCCGAGATTGAGAATGCCACTTTGAACTTCTTCCCGCTCGCCTTGATCATTTCCCCAATGACCCGGTTGGCAGGCAAATAACATTGCTCTGCAATTCGACGGATGATTTCCTCGTTCTGGAAATCATCATAATAATAATGGTCATTCCCAATATCGAAAAAACGATATCTTTTCAAACGGAACGGCTGATGTATCTGAAAATAGAAGCATATAGTTTTCATAATAAAATCTGTTTATTTGTTTTCTGTTTGAATTTGTCTTATTTGTCACCTAATACCATATCATAAATACGACGAACTTTTTGTCCGGCATATTCCCACTTGATGTTATCCACTTCCTTCTTCCCTTCAACTTTCAAGAATTCGTGCATGGCAGGATATGTAATGATTGAATACATGGCATCCGCCAACGCCTCGATATCCCAATAATCAACTTTAACGGCATAATCCAGAATTTCTGCACAGCCGGACTGTTTGGAAATAATGGAAGGAACGCCGCATTGCATGGCTTCCAAAGGGGATATGCCGAAAGGTTCGGACACGGAAGGCATCACATACACATCGCTTGCCTTCAGGACTTCATACACTTGCTTTCCTTTCATAAATCCGGTAAAATGGAAACGGTCGGATATTTTACGGGAAGCGGCTAAACGGATCATCTGATTCATCATATCACCACTGCCGGCCATGATAAAACGTGCGTGAGGAGAGCGTTTCAAAACCTTGGCCGCGGCCTCGACAAAATATTCAGGCCCTTTCTGCATCGTGATTCGCCCCAGGAAAGTAATGACTTTGTCTTTCACACCTTTCTTGTCTTGAACTGCCAAAATCTCCGGGCTCAAAGGCTCTACCGCATTATGAACCGTGGTTACTTTTGCCGGATCCTGATGATATTTCTCTACGACCGTCTGGCGTGTCAAGTTGCTAACAGTGATAATGTGATCAGCATGATCCATTCCATTCTTTTCTATGCCATAAACATCCGGATTCACATTGCCCCGGCTTCTGTCATAATCCGTCGCATGAACATGCACGACCAAAGGTTTTCCTGTCACCTGTTTGGCGTGAATACCGGCCGGATAAGTCAGCCAGTCATGGGCATGAATAATATCGCACGGTATTGTACGTGCTATAACACCTGCCACAATCGAATAATTATTAATTTCCTCCAACAAGTTATTCGGATAACGTCCGGAGAACTCCAAACATCCCAAATCATTTACATGCCGATATGAAAAGTCGGCATATATATTATTTCGGAAATCATAATAAAGCTGTGGATCCATGAATTTTCCCAAGCGATCTTTGACGTAATCCATATTTACATCGTGCCACACAATGGGCACATTGTTTACGCCGATAATCCTCAGGAAACTCTGATCTTCATCCCCCCAAGGTTTGGGGATACAAAAAGTAATATCCATATCAGGTTGCATGGCCATACCGCGAGTCAATCCGAAACTTGCAGTGCCCAAACCACCTAAGATATGGGGAGGAAATTCCCAACCAAACATTAATGCTTTCATATAGTATGTATAGTTTATTCGGCGTTGTACTTCTTCAACATTTCTTCTATCCTAAGAATAGCAGCCACATTCATGGCAAAAGAGATGGCACCGCGCCCTGTAAAAGGAGGATTTCCGTCATAGATTTCAGAAAGAGTGCCAATACAATGGTTGGTCATTTCTTCTTCCATGCTAATCAGCATACGCCCGGCAAATGCGGCACCCGATTTGCCAAATACCCGAAGATATGCCTCTAAATAAGCTCCCAACAGCCAAGGCCAAGCTGTACCCTGATGATATGCCAAATCTCTCTCGGCCTGAGGCCCTGTGCAATAAGGGCGATATCCTTCGCTCTTCGGGCTCAATGAACGGATTCCCTTTGGAGTCAACAATTCCTTTGTAATGATGTCCAATACAGAACGCATTTGCATACGTGTCAATGGAGAATAAGAAAGAGCCACCGCGAAAATCATATTCGGACGGACACTCCAATCCACAAACGAGCCGTTCACGTAATCAAACAAATAATTGTATCCATTGACAAAGGTGTTCGGGAAAGACACATTGATGGCACTGATTAATTTATTAATCTTCTCATCTGTCGCCTCACCATTTATCTCGCGCGAGAAACACAAAGCATTATACCATGCGGCATTAAACTCAACAATATAACCCGAGCGTGGAACTACCGGCCGACCGTTGACGACTGAATTCATCCATGTGATCGCTTTGTCGCGGCCACCGTCGGCAAACAACAGACCGCTATCCATCACTTTCAATCCAGGATGTTTCTGTGATATTATATACTCGAGAGCCTCATCAATAAATTCTTTATATAATTCTCTCGCCTTGTCGATGCCAACGACCTTTGCATATTGCTGGATAGCCCAAATAGCCCACAAAATCACATCCGGCTGTTCTATTTCCTGAATCACCGGGTCCTGAGCTCCATCTTCCATATATGCCCTAAGCGCAGGTAAAGCGGTAGCCATGATTTTTTCGAAACGTACCGGATCTTCAATGGACAAAGTACATCCCGGAGTTGCCAAAAACAAATCGCGGGCCCGCACTTTAAACCAAGGATAACCTGCCAATAAGTAGGCATCTTGCTTCTTAGGGCGGAAATAGAACTGTTGTGCCGAATTCTTCAAACAGTTGTAAAAGCTAGTCCGCGGTGTACGTGTCGAAACCTCTGTATCATACAAAGTCTTCAAACGTGTTGTTGCAACCTGGCTGTCTCCTGCACTAAAGACAATTGTCTCACCTTTCTTTATAGGCACTTCAAAATATCCAGGCACAAACAGATCTTCTTTGTACGGATAACCCCTTTCCTGTTCTTTTGTGTATTCGATGCCATAATACCATTTCGGGTCAAAGACAAAATTTACCTTTTTGCTAAACTGCATAAACAATTCAGGATAGCCGGGATAAAGACACATCTTGATTCCATTTAGGACATGCGTATAATTCTGATTCAAATTTCCATTGGCATACGTTAATTCCTTGACGCTCCGGAAAGCCAAAAACGGGCGAAACCGTAAGGTCGTTGCAGAATGGGCGTCTTCAAGGGTATATTTGATCATGATTCGATTCTCGAACATGGAAAAGACCTTTTCCTTCGAGAAGATAACGCCGCCTACACGGTAAACTGTACGAGGAACCGTATCGCAAGTATATTCGCGTATATACTTATGTCCTTTCGGGCTGAAATTATTTTCCCCATATTTGTGCAAGCCCAGATTAAATTCCGCTCCATGTTGAATTACGGTTTCATCAAGCGAAGAAAGGAGCACGTGATTATCATCATCCAATGCAGGCACCGGCATCACCAGCAATCCGTGGTATTTACGAGTATTACAATCTACGACAGTACTGCTATGGTAAGCCCCCAAACGATTTGTCCTTAGGACTTCCCGTGTCAGCGACTCTTCCAAATTGATCATAACTGTCTTATCAAATTTAAGATAACTCATAAGCGTATCAATTTTATGTTATTGTTTGTGTTTTTCTGTCCGATTAATTTATCGTGTATCAAAAGTAAAGTTTAATCTCTAAAAAACAAATTCTTATTCAGGAATATTTTAAATTATTTCATGGCGCATATAAAATCAAAGCTAATAATCAATATTTTACACAGAACGTAGATTACGAATATATGCTCTGAAACATATATGAGGAAACGCGCCCTCCGGACACCCGCCAACTGCCTTTCAGGTTTCCCGGGAGAGCTGCCGGATGCGGCTGACGACAAGGAAGAACCCCGCCAGTGCCACGATCGCCACGCCCACGCAGGGCAGCAGGTGCACGTCGGAGATTTTCCCGCTCACCCACTCGCTGTTTTTCCATTCGCTGTCCGACAGGGCGATGACGCCGACGGCGTTGTTGAAGAAATGGGCCAAGACGGGCAGCCATATATTCCGCGTCCAGAGGAGCAGGTAGCCGAGATAGGCCCCCAGGAGCATGCGCGGGATGAACCCGTAGAACTGCAGGTGGAATGCGCTGAACAGGATGGCGCACGACCAGGCGACGGCGTGAGCGTTGCTTGTCCACTGCCCCACAATGCGCTGCAACGCCCCCCGGAAAAGGAATTCCTCGCAGACGGCCGCCGTCAGGGCGATGACGAAGAGGTTGGCAAGCAATGGGCATGCCCCGCCGCCCTCGATTAGCAGGTTGGTGAAGCGCAGGGCCGTGTCCTCTTGCTCCCGCATCCAGTTTTCAAGGGACGCCGCCCACGCGGGCAGGCTCATCCCCTCGTTGACCATCGAGGCGAGGCTCACAACCGGGTTGAGGAAGACCATCCCCGCCACGGCGAGCGCCGACAGCCGCCAACCAGGAAGCCCGTTCAGCCCGAGGTAGACCTTCGGGCGGCCGCTGCACAGCCATGCCGTGGCCAACGAGGGCAGCAGGAAGGACCCCACCGCCGTGAGGAACTGGAACAGGCGCATCATGCCGACGTGCTGCTCCATGTTGACCGCGCCGCCGTATGCAAGGCGGAACAAGCACAGCCCTGCCGCCGACGACAGCAGGCTGCCCGCG
>CAYRFT010000012.1:5831-13067 GCA_964423585.1 uncultured Parabacteroides sp.
TACGATTCGTTGGCGTGGAGCATGACCGTGATCGTCTCCTGCGCGTCATTGCTGAGGGGGGCGACCGCCTTGGCGAGGAAGCTGGAGTCGGTGTATCGGTTGACACTCATGTATTCGCGCACGATGGCCTCCTGGGGGATGTCGAGCACGGAGAAAAGGAGGGCGATGAAGAAGCCGACCCTGTCTTTCCCCAAGCCGTCGGAAATCAGCACGGGGTAGTTCTTCTTGTCGAGCAGGAGACGGAAAATGTCGCCTAATTCTTCGGTGGTGTTGTCGATAAAACCGATGTAGGTGTCTTCCATGAAGAGGATGCCGTCGCGCTTACGTGTCTTGCCGGCCCAGATGCGGCGGTGTATCTCCTCCCTGTCCCCGCAGGGGATGGAAATGTGGATGATGTGCGTGTTGGGAAAGAAGACGGGTTCGGCCTTCACCTCTTGGGAGGTCCGCAAATCGATGATGGTCTTGAGGCGGGCCCCGGCGAGGCGTATGGAATCGTCATGGGAGAAATCGTGGATGCTTCCCGAGCGGTAGAGCATTCCCCAGCGGAGGCGTTTCCCCTTGCTCGACTTGTAGCCGCCCACGTCGCGGAAGTTCTGTATGTTGTCCATCTCTATGTGACGCGTCGCCACGTCTTGCGGGTACCGGTCGTTGAAGGTAACACGGAAATATTTGCGCTGAATATCGTCGGTGGTGATGTAACGGATGAATTGCTTCTCGATGGGCGTGTAGCTGACGGGCTCGCTCATGTCGAATTTCTCGGGCACGTCCGAGACGTAGAGCTTGGCAAAGCCTTTCAGGGGCGGATCGGTCTCCCATTTGACAATGTAATTGCCCACGTCGTCGCGGACGCACATGATTCTCACATCGCAAGACTTCGGCCTGCAGCCCGACAGTGCGAGGACGCACGCCAAAATACCTAAAACCTGTCTTTTCATCACCAATCCTCCCTGTTTGTACCTGTATCCGCAAAGATAGGCAATCATAAAGACATCCCCAACCTCTTATGTTTATTTAAATATCGGCCGGGATGCCCCGTAACTGCTTGCGAATGCCGGGGAGATGTAGTTGTCGTAGTGCCGGCAGACCTCGGCGGAGAAGTCGAGGCCGCACTGGATGATCTTCCGCCATTTTTCTTCGTCGAGCGAGGGCAGGTCCTGCTTCCGCACCCCGTGTTCCAGCAACCCGTAAATGATGCCAGCGTTGAAATTGTCTCCGGCACCAATGGTGCAGACGGGCTGCACGGGGCGCACGTCCATATGAGCCGAGAAGCGGCCTGTCCGCAGCTCCACGCCCCCAATCCCGCGCGTCTGCATGAAGTTGGCGCAGTAAAACTGGATGTGGTCGCGGTAAACCTGGTCCGGGTCGGCCTGCCTGAACAGGTTGCGAAAGTCTTCATCCGATCCCCTGACGATATCAGCAAATTCAAAGTTCTCCAAGACGGCGGGCATCACATGAATCGCCTCATGGGCATGCGCCTGCCGGAAGTTCGGGTCGTAATACAAGATCGCCCCGCGCTCCTTGGCATACTCGATAAACTCGAAAACCCGCTTCCGCAGGACCGGGTTCAATGAATAATAAGAGCCGAAGAGGAAGATGTCGTCTTTCTCGACCGGGGGCAGGGGCACTTCCAGCCTTTGCTTCGGGTAGTCGGCGTAGAACGAGTAGCGGGCATCCTGCTTCTCATCGAGGAAGGCCAACGACAGCGGGCTTTTTCCGTCCGGAAAGCGATTGACGTATCGGGCGGGGATGCGGTTTTCCTCCATGAAGCCGCGGATGATGTCTCCCACGCTGTCATTCCCGATTTCGCTGATAAAAAACACATCCACGCCCAGTCGGCTCAATGAGACCAGGCTGTTGAACACGGAACCACCCGGCATGGCCTTGTGGGGTTGGTTCTCCCGGAAAATGATATCCAGTATAGTCTCTCCAATACCTATTACTTTTCTCATATCTCTATTGTTTTGCGTTTGTTCCTCTGAAAATCGGATTCGATTCCGTATGTCCTCGGGTACGCCTACAGGGAAACTACGGACTTGCTTCTATATCTTCTTGTCTTGTCCCCGGCTCTTCGCCCCCAAGTAGCCGCCATGATGCCGCTTGGCATAGTCGGCGTTGGTGAACCCGATTTGCTTCATGGTGCCTACCACGAGGATGTCGCCGATGACGGTCATGACGGTCGTCGAGGTCGTCGGGGTCAATCCCAGGGGGCATACTTCGTCCGGCGCGCCGGTTGACAGGCAGACGGTGGCCTCGCGGGCCAATTCGCTTTCCGGGTTCCCCGTGATGACGATGAAAATCATGTCCGGCACCAATCCGCGCGTCAAGGAGACCAGCTCCGTCAGCTCCCTCGTCTTCCCCGAGTTGGAGACCAGCAACATGATGTCGTTGGATTGGACAATCCCCAGGTCGCCATGCTGGGCTTCGCTCGGATGCAGGAAAAATGCAGGCGTTCCTGTCGAGCTGAACGTGGTCGCAATATTCATGGCGATTTGTCCGGCCTTGCCCATTCCGCTTGTTATCAGTTTGCCACCCCGCGCGTGCACGTATTCCACGATCAGATTAACGGCTTTCCCATAATCGGGAGTCACAGGAATGTTCCTTACGGCATTCGCTTCTTTCTCTAAGATGGATGAGATCTCGTCTGTCATCATGATTTTTACACTTAATGAGCTACTGGAATACAAAAATACATCTTTTTCCGCAACTCCCATCGCTCGGCTCTTTTTTCCACAGATTTATCTTTCCGCGCGCATCAAAGAAAACTTGTGCGAACAAATTCTTCCCTCTGCCCTGCTTGGCACCGGAAATTGCAAGGGCGCGCACCCCTGCCGGGACATGGCGATGTCCTTTTATTTCCAATCGCCGTTGTCCTTGATCAACTGGACCAACTTTTCGACGGCTTCCTCTTCAGGAATGTTCTTGGCAAGGCATTCTTTTCCTTTATACAAGCTGATTTGGTTACGGCCCGCTCCTACATACCCGTAGTCGGCATCCGCCATTTCACCAAGACCGTTGACGATACATCCCATGATGCCGATCTTCAGTCCCTTCAGATGGGAAGTGGCTTCCTTGACGCGGGCTATCGTCGCCTGCAAGTCATATAATGTACGTCCGCAGCTCGGACATGAGATGTATTCAGTTTTGCTGATCCGGACTTTTGCCGCCTGCAAAATCCCAAACATCGTTTGGTCGAGTATCTGGGCCAGGATCGCATCGTCATGCAGCATCACGCCATTCCCGAAGCCGTCAAGCAGGAGTGCCCCCAAGTCAGCCGCCGATTTCAACTGAACGGATTCGATATCCGCTTCGTTATATTCGCGATGAAGAATGACCGGGACATCAACTTCAGCCTTCATCAGGCGGTGCATGGCCGCCCGCTGTTCCCCTACTCCGTTACGATGGCAAGTGCCCAGTACGACCACTGCCGCTTTGTCCTTTTCCAGGATTTCCAACATATCGTCTGTCAAGTCAGGATAAGTCAGCCGGATGAATTTAAGCGGCGAATCGTAGTTCTTCATTTCTTCCGCTTCGGAAGCGACAAAGCAAGGGAAGGCATTGGAACGCGGTTTCCAGCACCGGGCATCTACCAACAGGCGGAACGTATCCGGCAAGTTATCGGGATTCTCCCGGCCGATATAGATGAAATCAGGCATTGCCTCGCAGTCGAACTCAAAATTCCCTTGTCCCCGATCGGAGATTACTACCGGCAGAAAATCGGAACCGATCTTTTCCACGCTGCGAGTCTTACGTTTCAGACGGCCTATCGGATCATAACCGGGAGCCGGTTCGCCTGCAATCGGTTGATGAACCCGGCGTTCCTGGATATAATTTACAAGCTTTTGCGCCACTGGCATTTCAGCTTCCGGATCTTCCGAGAGTGATACCCGCACGGTGTCTCCAATGCCATCAGCCAAAAGCGCACCAATGCCCACAGCACTTTTGATGCGGCCGTCTTCGCCATCTCCGGCTTCCGTAACCCCCAAATGGAGCGGATAGCCCATATCCTCTTCTTCCATGGCCTTTACCAGTAGGTGGACGGTCTTGACCATTACCACCGGATTGGAGGCTTTGATGGAAATAACCGCATCCGGAAAGTCTTCATCGCGGCAAATACGCAGGAACTCCATACATGACTCCACCATCCCGCGGGGCGTATCTCCATAGCGGCTCATGATCCGGTCGGACAAAGAACCGTGGTTCACGCCAATACGGATTGCCGTATGATGTTCTTTGCATATCCGGAGGAAAGGGACGAAACGTTCGCGGATTTTTTGCAGTTCGGCGGCATATTCTTCATCCGTATATTCCTGATGGCTGAAGTTTTTTACTTTATCCACATAGTTTCCGGGATTGATACGCACTTTCTCTACCTCCACGGCCGCCGCGTCTGCCGCTTTCGGGTTAAAATGGATATCCGCGACCAAAGGAGCAGTATATCCTTTCTCGTTCAACAGGCGGCGGATGATGCCCAGGTTGTGCGCTTCACGCTCGCCCTGGGCCGTGAAACGGACATATTCAGCTCCGGCTTCGATCATCCGGATAGCCTGTTGCACGGCAGCCTCCGTGTCCATGGTGGATACATTGGCCATCGACTGGATGCGAATCGGATAATCGCCACCCATGGGCGTATCCCCGATACGGACTACCGATGACCGGCGACGGTTGTAATTGAAATAATCCATGCTTCCGAATCAAGCAGAGACGCAATCCCTTGCGCCTCTGCCCGAAATTAATTGGTTTTGTATTTGAAAGACACTTTAGCCAAATCTTCGTTGGCCCTTACGATCTTCTTCTTCAAATCTTCCTTGTAGCGGGACAATTTCGTCTGCAACGATTCATCGCCTACCGCCAGCATCTGCACCGCCAGGATGCCGGCATTCAAGGCCCCGTTGATTCCTACGGTGGCGACCGGAATTCCCGGGGGCATCTGGACGATGGCCAGCAGGGCATCCATGCCGCCGAGCGTCGAACTGACAGGCACGCCGATGACCGGGACCGTCGTCATGGAAGCGATGACGCCACACAGGTGGGCCGCCATGCCGGCAGCCGCGATGATGACACGTATGCCCCTGCCTTTTGCCCCCTTTGCGAATTGTTCCACTTCGGCAGGCGTGCGATGGGCGGACAACGCGTGCATCTCGAACGGGATTTCCATCTCGTCGAGGAATTTGGCGGCCTTTTCCATGACAGGCAGATCCGAGGTGCTGCCCATGATGATACTGACAACCGGCATCATCTCATTTCGCAATCAGTTGTTCATATTCCGCAGCCGACAACAGCCCATCAAGTTCCGCCGCATCCAAAACGTTTACCTTGATGATCCAACCTTTGCCGTATGCGTCTTCATTGACCAACTGGGGCGCATCTTCCAGTTCCGGATTCACTTCCAGCACTTCACCCGTGACCGGCATGAACAAGTCGGATACGGTCTTGACGGCTTCAATGGTGCCGAACACGTCCTCCTTGTTGACCGTTTCGCCTTCCGTCGTGATATCCACATAAACGATTTCACCCAATTCGCTTTGCGCATAATCGGTGATGCCGACGTATGCCACGTCGCCCTCCACGCGGATCCATTCGTGATCCTTCGTGTACTTTACATCTGCAGGAAAATTCATATTCAAGTGTTTTTAAATGAAAAAAAATAGAAATGACTATCATAAACGCCCTAAATCTCTTTCCGGAGGCGGGCTACCGGAATCCCCAACTGCTCGCGGTACTTGGCCACCGTGCGGCGGGCAATGACATACCCCTTCTCCTTCAAGACGGCGGTCAATTCCTCGTCTGTCAACGGTTTCTGTTTGTCTTCGCCGTTGACATACGCCTTTACGATCTTCTTGACCTCGCGGGTGGAGATTTCCTCCCCGCTATCGGTCTGCATGGATTCGGAGAAGAAATATTTCAGCGGATAGATGCCGAAGTTGGTTTGGACGTACTTGCTGTTGCTCACCCTCGAAACCGTGGATATGTCGTAACCGCTCCGTTTTGCCACGTCTTTCAGGATCATCGGGCGAAGCGACGATTCATCCCCGGTCAGGAAGAATTCTTTCTGCAGGGAGATGATGGCTTCCATCGTGCGCTGCAGCGTCTCCTGCCGTTGCTTGACGGCATTGATGAAGCCCTGGGCCGAATCGATCTTCTGCTTCACGAACTGCGCGGCCTTCTTCCGGCTGCCCGTCTGGCCTGCCTTGCCGCCCGCATAGTCGTGGAGCATGGCGACGTATTCCTGGTTGATACGCAGGTCCGGAATATCCCGGTTGTCCATCGACAGCGTTATCTCGCCGTTGTTCGAATCGACGACGAAGTCCGGGACGATCTGGTTCATGGCCGTTTCCATCGTCCCGCCCCAGGCGATGCCGGGCTTGGGGTCCAAAAGCGTTATCTCGCGGATGCTCTTTTTCAGCGTCTCTTCCCGGATATCCAGCCCGCGCAATATTTTTTCGTAATGCTTCCGCGTGAACTCATGGAAGTAGTCCGTCAAAACCCGGATGGCGATCCGCGTCTCCGGCGTCTGTTCTTTCTTCTGCAGCTGGAGCAGCAGGCATTCCTGCAGATTGCGCGCCCCCACGCCGTGAGGCTCGAAATCCTGGATGACCTGCAAGATGGGATACAGGTCCTTTTCCGCCACATCCATTCCCGCCTGGAAGACCAGGTCGTCCGCTATGGCTCCCAAATCACGGCGCAGATACCCGTCGTCGTCGATATTGCCGATGATGTATTCGGCCGCGTTCATTTCTTTCTCCGGAAGATTCCGCAAGTGCAGTTGCCGGATCAGGAATTCATTCAGCGACTCGCTGCCCGAGAACGGGAAGTCCTCTTTCTTTTCGCGCCGCTCGCGTATCTCCTGCAACTTGTATTCCGGGATATCGTCTTCCGACCTGTAATCGCCCAGCGACAAGTCCAAATCCGCATCCGATTCTTCCCCGCCGTCGTCGTCCCTGTCGTCCGCGGCATCGTGCTCCGCGGCATCAAAATCATCTTCCGGCACATCCTTGCCTTCTTCCAGGGCAGGGTTCTCTTCCAGCTCATGCTTGATTTTCTCTTCCAGCTCGATGGCAGGAAGTTCCAGCAGGCGGATCAGTTGGATCTGCTGGGGAGAAAGCTTCTGTTGAAGCTGTTGACGTAGCTGTTGTTTTAACATATCAAATTATCTTAGCCTGAATGATTATGCAAATATAGTTTTTTATGGGAAATTCCTTTTATCTTTTCCTGAAATATGCCGCGGAATAATCGGAG
>CAYRFT010000013.1:0-12977 GCA_964423585.1 uncultured Parabacteroides sp.
GACGGCACAAAAGTAATATAAATAATTCATTCAACAAGCATCCGGGATATTTTTTCGGTTGGCACGGAATTTGACGTTATCAGGACAGATTGCGGATAAATTTAAAGAGCCGGAAGAGAAAGTTTACCCGAGAAAAGTATATCTTTGCAATTCAATCCGCGAAACGAGACAAGATTTCTTATTCTTAATGCACCTATATAATATAAGAATGAAAAATAAATATTCAAAAAGACTGATTGACGTAATAGAATACAGCCGCGAAGAAGCCGGCCGCCTGCAAAACACGTACATCGGCCCGGAGCACCTGATGCTGGGCATCATCCGCGACGGTTCGGGGAAAGCCTGCCAACTGCTGAAAGATTTCCACGTTGACCCGCTTGCCGTCAAACGGCTGATCGAACAGGAAATCAAGAATACCGGCGACACGGGCTACCCCGAGCAGGAAATCACCGTCAGCAAGACGGCCCAACGTGTATTGCGGATGAGCGACGAGGAAGCGCGCAGCCGGCATAAAGACCAAACGGACACCGGATACCTGCTGCTTGCCATCATCCGCGAGAAGCACAATGTCGCCGCCCGCATTTTGATGGATGCCGGCATTTCTTACTCTTCCCTCTTCGAGAAACTGCAGGAAGAATCCGATTTGCATGCGGAACGCGAAGCGGACGACGAAGAGCTGGTGGAAATCGAAGACGGATATACGGACGACGATGAAGAGGACGATGAAGACAACTTCCCGCGCCGCGACAATCCCCGCTCCTCTTCCTCGGGCAATGTGGGTTCGGCCCTGTCGAAATCGCCGACCGACACGCCCGTGCTGGACAACTTCGGCACGGACATGACGTGGGCCGCCGCCGAAAACCGCCTGGATCCGATCGTAGGCCGGGAAAAGGAAATCGAACGGCTGGCGCAAATCTTGAGCCGCCGCAAGAAGAACAACCCGATATTGATTGGAGAACCCGGCGTGGGCAAGTCGGCCATCGTGGAAGGCTTGGCCATGCGCATCGTGCAACGGAAGGTTTCCCGCATCCTGTTCGACAAGCGGGTAATCTGCCTGGACATGGCATCCATCGTGGCAGGCACGAAATATCGCGGACAATTTGAGGAACGCATCAAGGCAATCTTGAACGAGCTTTCCAAGAATCCGAACATCATCCTGTTCATCGATGAGATCCATACGATCGTCGGTGCCGGTTCGGCCGCCGGTTCAATGGACGCGGCCAACATGTTGAAGCCTGCGCTGGCCCGCGGCGAAATCCAGTGCATCGGTGCCACGACATTGGACGAGTACCGCAAGAACATCGAGAAAGACGGCGCATTGGAACGCCGTTTCCAGAAAGTGATCGTGGATCCGACGACGGCCGAAGAAACATTACAGATCCTGAACAATATCAAGGACAGGTACGAGGAACACCACAATGTCTATTATACGCCGGAGGCTCTGGAGGCGTGTGTCAAGTTGGCGGAACGCTATATCAGCGACCGGAATTTCCCGGACAAGGCCATTGATGTCATAGACGAGGCAGGTTCGCGCGTGCATATCTCCAACATCACGGTCCCGAAAAACATTGAAGAGCTGGAAGCCAAGATCGAGATAACCAAGAAAGAAAAGCTGACTGCCGTGAAATCGCAGAACTTCGAACTGGCCGCCAGTTTCCGCGACAAGGAGAGACAGTACCTATTGGAATTGGAATCGGCCAAAAACAGATGGGAAAAGGAAATGCAGGAGCACCGGGAAACGGTAGATGAAGACAAAGTGGCGGAAGTCGTTGCCATGATGTCGGGCGTGCCGGTACAACGGATCGCCAAGGCCGAGAATGACCGCCTGTTGGAGATGAGCCATATCCTGAAAAGCAAGGTCGTCGGACAAGATGAGGCCGTGCAGAAGGTCGTCAGGGCCATCCAGCGCAACCGCGTCGGGCTGAAAGACCCGAACAAACCGATTGGCACGTTCATGTTCTTAGGACCGACCGGCGTGGGGAAAACCCATTTGGCCAAGAAGCTGGCAGAATATCTGTTCGATTCTGCCGATGCCTTGATCCGGATCGACATGAGCGAATATCTGGAGAAGTTTGCCGCGTCCCGCCTGATCGGAGCGCCTCCGGGATACGTGGGTTATGAAGAAGGCGGGCAACTGACGGAAAAGGTCCGCCGGAAGCCCTATTCGGTAATCTTGCTCGATGAAATAGAAAAGGCCCACCCGGATGTATTCAATCTGCTGTTGCAGGTATTCGACGAAGGACATCTGACGGACAGCTTGGGCCGCCGGATTGATTTTAAGAATACAATCCTGATTATGACATCGAATATCGGCACGCGCCAGTTGAAAGATTTCGGACGCGGGATCGGCTTCAACACGCAAATGGCGGGCGAAACGGATAAAGACTTCTCAAGAGGCGTGATCCGGAAAGCTTTGGACAAGGCTTTTGCGCCTGAATTTTTAAATCGCATTGACGACATTATCATATTCGACCAATTGGACAAAGAAGCCATTCATAAGATTATTGACATCGAACTGAATGATTTGTACAAGCGCGTGAAAGACTTGGGTTATTCCCTCGAGATCACCGATGCCGCCAAAGAGTTCATAGCCTCCAAAGGATACGACGTGCAGTTCGGTGCCCGGCCGCTGAAAAGGGCCATCCAAAAATATCTGGAAGACGAGATGGCGGAACTAATCATCCGATCGTCTGTTGCAGGTGGTGACACGATAGTGGCCGATTTCGATGCCGGCGGACAGAAAATCATCACTTCAGTGAAATAATACCGAGAAAATCCTTGACAAGGCATAGTCATTTGAAAGGGGGAACGCGCTGAAACACGTTCCCCCTTTCTCATTATTCTGCAAAAAGCGGTTGAAATAAATCACCAACCGGGGTTCTGCGTAAGGTTGGAATTTTTCATCAATTCCGTTTGCGGAATGGGGAAGAGATACATCTTGTCGTCCCATGTGCGGTTCACCGTCCGCCGTTCATAGCTGATTGAACCGTTGGCGTTTTTCGTGAGTTTCATTTGGGTGATGCTTCTCAGCTTGTCGCTTTCTTTCCAGCGACGCAAGTCCCAGAAACGATGACCCTCGAAAGCCAGTTCCACCATGCGTTCCCTCTCATATTTCTTCCAGAAAGCATCGGAAGAGAGTCCCGTGGGCAATTCCGGCATGCTGACATCCTCGCGTCCGCGTATCTTGTTCACCGCTTCGCGTGCCGTCATACCCCAGTTGCCGGGATCGTCGGCCGAACCCGTGTATCGGAACACCGCTTCTGCATAATTCAAATAGAACTCACCTAAGCGATACGTAATCCATGAATGCCGACTGGACTTTGTCGAACTGCTTGCGCTCAGATCGATAGACGGATCGAGGTATTTCTTCAGATAGTAGCCCGTGGTCGTAGCACCCGATATAGGTTCTGCATTGAGACCTCCATAGAAAGTCTCGATGGCGGAGCCGTTTTTCGAAGGCCAACCGACATCCCCGTTCTTCACGATGGTCATGCCGAAACGGGGATCGCGTCCCTCGTAAGGATTGGCCGGATCGTAACCGCTGCCATCTTCGTTCCATACCAAGCCCGTCGCTTTCATTTCATAAGCGTCCACCAAATCTTGTGTCGGGCAGTTGCCGGAATTCCCTCCCGGGACACCGATGGGGAAATTATATTCTTCCAATATGCTCGTGTTTGCGTTGCTTCCCGTTGTCCGGCGAACGAAAATCATCTCCGAGGCCGCATAATTGTCCACGCCCCACAAGTCGGCATATTTCCCCAAACGGATGCCTTTGCTTTCGCAGGTGTCAATCAAAGCCTTATTGGCTTCGGCCGCCCGTCGCCACAGTTCCTTATCTCCCGACTCGTTAAACAGCGGGCTGGCCGCATAGAGGGCGGCGCGTGCCTTCAATGCCAATGCCACGTAACGGGACATACGACCGCTCTCGGCGGGTGCGATGCCGTCCAGACCCAAGTCCGTATAGTCGGCAGGCAATAGTTTGTACACCTCATCGCACACTGTGATAATGGAGTCAAGCACGTCCTGCACCGGCGTTCGTTTCAACGTATTGACGTTTTCCGTCGTCACCGTCTGTGTGAAGTAAGGCACGTCACCGTATGCCCGAGCCAAGTTGAAGTAGAAGTAAGCCCGCAGAAGACGCGCCTCATAGAGGCTGTTCTTGTAGCGGAAATAGTGCGAGCGGTATTCATCGTTCAACAGCAAGTCATCGAACGTCAGTCCTTGGAAGTTGTCGATGTACTGGTTGCACATTTGAATGGCCTTGTAGTTCTTCGTCCAGATAGACGACAATGGGTTCGACGGGCTCCAAGAACCATTGGTGAAATCGCAGACATCGTTGCCGGGATATGCGTAATCCGCCTCGTCGCAAGCCGAAGCCAGCATGCCACCGGAATATTCCTGTCCGAAATCATAGTCCAACTGCACATAGATGTTCGTCAGCATGCCGATGACCTCGTCGTAGTTCTGCTCCAAGTAATCCTCGTTGTAGTTGTTATATTCGTGATAGTCCATGTTGCAGGCTGTCAGTGCGGCCATGCAAGCCATTCCTGTCGCTATTCTTCTGATTCTCATAATCAATTTCATTTAGTATTACACAATGTTTAGAAACCGATTGTCAATCCGGCCACCACGCTGCGTGACAGAGGAAAAGTCGCGCCATACGATTCGGGATCGGCAATATCAATCTTGTCGAAACAGAGTAGGTCGATACCCCTCACATACACTTTGGCATCGCTCAGTATCTTGCTCTTCTCCATCCACGTCTTCGGGAACTTATAGTAAAGCTCCACGCTGCGCAGCTTTAAGAATGAGCGGTCCGCCAGCCACAAGGTGTTGGTCTGATAGTTATTCTCGTTGCTTTGCGAACTCAAGCGCGGATACTTGGCATCGGGCGTTTGCGGTGTCCAGCGGTTGTCGTAGTATTCTTGCGAGATGTTCGTGTTGTTAATCAACGGCCAATAGAGGCTCGTGGTATTCAAGACTGCCGAGTAACGGCCCGCGCCTTGGAACACGGCATCGAAGCCCAACCCTTTCCATTCCATGCCCATATTGAACGAGTAATAGATTTCGGGAGCTGTCGTGCTGTACCCCATCCTGATTTTATCGTTGTTGTCGATAACACCGTCTTCATTCACGTCTCGGTACTTGATGTCGCCCGGTTTCACGTCGCCGAACATCTGTTGGGGACTGTTGGCAATGTCGGCCTCGTCCTTGAAGAAGCCTATGGCCTCCAGACCGTAAGTGGACTTCAAAGGATTGCCAGTCTGAATCAAGTTCTCGTACAAGCGGGGCTCTTCCATCTGATCCTTAATCTCGTTCTTCGCCAGTGCGAAATTGCCGCCGACATGCAACCGGACATCGCCCACTGTCTTCTGATAGTTCAACCCCAGTTCCACACCCCGGCTATCTACAACGCCGCCGTTCTCGAACGGTGCTGTGAAGCCGAGAACGCTGGAGTAGTGTCCAGCCGAGGACACCCAGATGTCCGAACGGCGTTCATAGTAGGCATCCAATGTGAAATCTAAGCCATTCTTCAAGCTACCATCAATACCAAAATTGTATTTATAACCCTTTTCATGCAAAGAGTTCAGCGAAGCCAGTCGTCCTATCGACCAACTGCTAGTACCTACGGAATAGTTCGTGTCGAACGGATAAAAGCCTCCTCCCCCGTATGTTTGTTCCCAATAGTTCGTCACCTCTGCACCGTCATCAAGCGGCAAGCGGTCTGTGTTGATGACACCGAACGAAGCACGTACTTTAAGGAAGTCAATCCAAGAGATGTCTTTGAAGAAACTCTCGTTAGATGCCACCCAAGCCAGACCTACCGTGGGCGACACGGCCCACTTATGTCCCGGTGCCAACTTGTTGGAAGCGGAACCGACGATGGTCAGGTCTGCAAAATAACGATCCATCAAGCCATAATGCGTGTACCAAGAAACATTCTGCCGATACCAAGTCTGATCCACGCCTTTTATGTTGCGGTACTCGTAATCCCACTTGAACTGGCTGTAGATTTTGTTATTTTCGTTAATCTGCTTGTCATAGAACAAGGTGGCAGCGAAGTTGAAGACGCGGGTGAAAGCGATACATTCCGAATTGCTGCCCAACGAACTCTCGGCACCGTTGGTATAGTAATTGGTTGAGGAAGGCACGCCGTTTTCCCACGACGGAACGGAGTAGCTGCCGTAAACGAAAGTCTTCGAGTGATCCTCCCAATACTGGGCGTAAGTGTCGTAAGCCAGCGTCGCACTCGCTCCCAAACCCGGTGTGATAGAGGAAAGGTCTTGCGACAATGTCATGTCGGCAAACAAAGTGCGCTCGTGGAACTTCGTATAACCTGCCGCCTGTGATACGGCAAGCGGGTTGCCGGTTCCCGGCCATGTGGCACTACCACCCCATGTCCCGTCTTCGAGACGTGCGGGATAAGCCGCAGAGGGCAGCTTGTAGATCATACTCCACAAGTTGGCACCGGTCTGTCCATTGGCTCCCGGTTCACGAGTCTCGGAGAGGACACCCATGATGTTCAGCTTTAACTTGGTGTTGTCGCTCAAGTCAATATCCAAGTTTGTACGCAGATTGGCACGTGTATAGGCATCCTGCGTCGAGTAGCCGTCGTTCTCGTGCGCATTGGCAATGAACCCCTTGTTCGTGGTCAGGTTCGCCATGGCATAGTAACGGAAATTCTTGGCTCCGCCACGGAAGCTGATGTTATAAATGTTGGTAGCGTCCAAGTTGCGCATCGTTTCATCCATCCAATTGACATTCCCGTACAAGTTGGGGTAATTGCCGGAACTGAATGCATTGAGTTCTTCCTGCGAGTAACGGGCGGGCAGTCCATCGTTGTCCAAGGCCTCATTCATGGCATCAGCATACGTGCGGGCATCCACGAACTTAGGTTTTCGGGCTTGCCAGCCGAAGCCATGGTCGTAGGTGAACTTGATTTCACGTCCGCTGTATTTGCCTCGTTTGGTCGTGATGTTTATCACGCCGTTTATGCCTTTGTAGCCGTAAATGGCCATGGCTGCCGCGTCCTTGAGCAGCGTGACCGTTTCCACTTCTTCGGGAGTCACGTCGCTGATGTCGCGTTCGATGCCGTCCACAAGAATCAACGGGTTGTTCGTCGAGAGGCTTTTCAGACCGCGAACGAAGAAAGTGGGGTCATAGTCGGCGTAACGTCCCGCTCCCTGCAATGTGGTCAGCCCAGTGCCGTGGCCGAAGAGCGAGTTGGCAATGTTCTTCGTCCCGCCTTTGTTGAAATCCTCGTTGTGGACGATAGAGACCGACGAGGTGGTCTCCTCAAGTCTCTGCGTCTTCTGGTAGCCAATTTGCACTACCTCGTCGGCAAGGCGGGACGGTTTGCCCGCCTCAAGGCTATCGATTACTTCCTGTGCACGGCCTTGCATGCAAAAGCATGCAAGGAATGCCGGAATCAATAAATTCTTTTTCTTCATAAATATAATGGTCAATCAAATTGAAATTGGTCTGTTAACTGTTACCATCCCGGATTTTGTATCAATCCGTAACCTTTGTTGACTTCCGTTGCGGGGAACGGAGACAAGTACCATTTCGGGTCGAAACCGTTTGTCCACCAGTATCGCACCGGATTGTCCAGCGGGTAACGCTCGTATTCGAACTTCGTCGGATAAGGCTTATAACCACCCGATGCCCCTTCGCTGTCGTTGTTGCCTTGCCAGGGCTGGTCGTACCGCGCACCGTTCTCGTCCAGACGATAAATGTACAATCCGTGCAATTGTTTCTTAAACACATCCGCACGCTTATAGCGTATCAGATCGTAGAAACGGGCATCTTCCATGCCCAGCTCGCAGGCGCGTTCACGCAGGATTTCTTCAATCAGCGCGTCCTTGTCTGCTGTCAGGTTCTTGTCCGGATTGCATTCGGCCAGTCCCTTCAGACCCACGCGGGCGCGGATGATGTCCACCTGTTTGATAGCTTCCGGCAGATTACCGGTCTGAGCCAAGGCTTCAGCGTAAATGAGATATAGCTCGGACAGGTGAATGCTGGGCCACTGCACGTAGCGTCGCAGCATATCGTTGCCCATCAAGAACTTGATCGGACCATAGCCCGTAGCCCAAGAACCATTCTCATTGATAGGGTTCTGCCCGGCATCTTGACCGCCCACCCAGGCTTCGTATGCATTTCCGGACATGTTGCCCGAATTCCAGTCGAGACTCTCCAACTGCCCGTTCACGATGGCTTCCTCATAAAGCCGAGGGTCGCGGGTCAACTGTATGTTACCGGTTTCCACGTTGCCGGTCATAAACATTTCGTTCAGCCGGCCCTCTTTCTCGGCCTGCTCCCAGTCGAACGGCGTACCGTCCTTCCAAGGGAACATCTCCACATATTCTTCGGTCGGACAGTAGCCGCGGTGGATGCTGCCGAGCGGATCGCCCCATTGATGCCATACGTAATTGCCCGACTTGAATGCATCGGTATCTATCACACGTGTGCTAAGCATGATTTCGTGACTGTCAAGATTGACATAGCCAATACGGTAAGCCAAGCGATAATCTTCCGGACGTGTGCCGTTGGCCTGCTCCAGATAATAACCTCCCTTGCTGTTCAATTCGTTGAAGAAATCCTCACATGCCTGTAAGCATTGCTGCCACAGCTCGGGGCGGTAACCGCCATACCAGATGGCAGGATTGTCTGTTGCCCCCGGATAATAAGGCTCATCGGAGTTGAACAAAGGAGAGGCTGCAAATTGCAGGATGCGGCATTTGTATGCCATAGCCGCAGCGCGATTCCATCGGCCGTTGTCAGTGGCCGGGTTGGCAACGGTCCAGGGCAGGTCGGCGGCACCTTCATCAAGCAATTGCACGATAAAATTCACCGTCTCCTCCACGCTGGCACGAGGGTTGTTATACTGGGCATCCGTGCCGCTGAAAGAACTCAGAATGATAGGTACGCCCCCGTAGTGGCGAAACACGTCAATGTAGCGTGAGGCCAGAATACACTTGGCTTCCGCTTTCATGGAAATTTTCTCGTCTTCGCTCAGTCCGGGTACGCCGTCGATGTTCTCCAGCAGCAGGTACACGGCACGCACGGCTTCCCAGACATTATTCTTGGTGTAAGAGAACTTGTCCTGCCGGATACCGTAGTTTGCCGTGTGCTGCCCCATGAAGTAAGGCGTGTAAATGCCGGCCGAAGAACCGTAAGTGAATACATACAGGTCTGTCAAAGCATCGGGTTTGCCCACGTAGATGTTCGATGATTCCTGATTCCCCACGTTTTTGTAGGGCATGCCGTAGAACTGCATCCCGTAAATGTTGGTCAGGAACTGGCGCGTGTATTCGGGATTGTTGAATACCGTGTCTTTCGTTACAGAGCCGCCGGGAGCTTTCTCAAGGAACGGACCACCGAACTTCACATCGTCCACACACGAAACGGAAGCGAACAGAACCGCACCCGAAACAACGCTGAAAATCCTTTTTATATATCGTTTCATACTACATTTATTGTTAAAGTTAAAGATTAAAAACCAAGCTTCAGACTCAACGTGTAGGTCTTAGTCAAAGGATACGTGGGCGAGTTACTGGCTCGTGACTCCGGGTCACCCCATTTGTACGGAGTAAAAGTCAGCAGGTTGTAACCGCTCAACGAAAGTTGGAACATATTTAGCTTCAATCTCTTCATGAACGGCAGGTCAAAATTGTAAGCAATCTGCATGTTCTTCAGACGGAAGTACTTCGCATCCTTCTCCCACAAGGTGGACTCGGCATAGTTGTTGGCGGAGTTCGTGAAAGTGGCACGGGGATATTCGGCGTTGGAATCCGGATTGTCCACCGTCCACGTGTTCTCCAGATGCTCCACGAGCAAGCCGCCCTGTGTCACGTTGTCACGTGCTGTGAAAGGCTGGCGGAAGATGCTTGATATGCTGCGGGTCACGTTCCATGCGCCGGCCCATAGCATCGACACTTCGAAGCCTTTCCAGCTGAAGCCCATATTCAACCCTGCCATATATTCGGGGTCGTCGGTATATCCGTAATCGCGCGACAAGTCGTTGGCATCAATCAAGCCGTCGCCGCTCAAGTCCACATATACGCAGTCGCCGTTCTGCAGGTTTTCACCGACAATCTGTTTCGGCATATCCACACCGAATGCGTCTTTGTAACGTTGTTCGGTTGCACCTTTATCATAGTATTCAAAGAAGAGATACTGGCTGCGCTTGCCCAACCGACGTCCTTTCTGGTACATGTACTCGAAATTCTGCGGCGCTTCCCTACGTTCTTTTACTCGATTTTGGTTGTACATCAAGTTCACGCCGACATTGTAACGGAAATTGTCGCCGATGCTGTCGAACCACTTCAAGGTGAGTTCCCAACCCCAGCTGCGCATCTCGCCCAGATTGGCGAGGGGCGGTGTGAAACCAAGAATAGCCGGAGCCATTCCGTCGATCAGCAGGATGCCGTCGCGGTTCTCGTGGTAATAGTCAAACGTGGTGCGCAGACGGTCATCGAAGAAGTTGGCATCGATACCGAAGTTTGTCTTCACGGCCGTTTCCCAGGTCACATCCGGATTGTTCTTCGAACTTTCGAAAGCACCCAAAGAGGCAGTCGAGTTGTTGACACCAAATAGGAATCCATGTCCGTCGCGGTTGACGAGCGAGCCATTGTTCACCTCATAGGGATCGGCCAGATAGAGGAAACGCACATCGTTGTTCCCATAGCGGTCGTTACCCACTTTCCCGATAGTGAAGCGGAACTTCAAAAAGTTGACGGTGGGCTTCAAGGGCGAGAAGAAGCTCTCCTCACTGGGCACCCATCCGAACGATCCCGCCGGGAAAGTGCCGAAACGCTTTTCAGGCGCAAAGTTCTCCGATCCGTTATAACCTATATTGAACTCCGCCAAGTAACGGTTTTTCCAGTCGTAAGTGGCACGTCCCACCAGTCCCACCAATCCCTTGGGAATATCGGGATAAGTGCGAGGATAGTATTCCTTCGACTGGTTGTAGAGAGCCAACGCCGTCACATGATGGTCTCCGAAATCGCGTGAGTAGTTAAAAGCTGCTTCCATATACCAGTTACGGCTCTTCGACGGGGCCGGATCCTCGTATTTCAACTGGGTGTCCGTTCCGTTTTTCTTGTAAGCCAACGTGCCGTCCGACTGCAACACAGGCGTATAAGTGGCAATGCCCGCCGTGGCCTGCGTGTACGACGTGAAACCGCTGTTGTACGAGCCTTTGATATGGAACGACAAGCCCTTGGTAATGAAGTCCAAGTTCTGCTTCAACTGCAAGTCGGCAGTCAGCGTGTTGTTGCTCGTCTTCATGAAGCCGTTGCCATAGTAGCTCATGCCGTTGCCGCCGGTGAAAGGCAGATTGTCGGTAGGATAATCCGTGCCGGCGTTCACCAGCTTGCCGTCCACGAGACCCGGACTGGAGAACGGCGTGGCGTAATACATATTGATAAGCATGCCCGCCGCGCCTTGTCCCGTGTAGGGCTTCGTGGCATTGTTGACGTTGCCGGCCACGCTCATGCTCAAGGTCGTCGTCTTCGTCACGTCAATGTCCAAGTTCGAGCGGTAGTTGAAACGTTTGTAACGGTAATCCAAATGGTAAGGCAGGTCGAACTCTTCAAACAGGCCGCCTTGCGTGTAAGCGCCAGCCGAAACGAAGTAGCGCACACGATCCGTCCCACCGGATATGTTCACGTTGTGCTGCGTCTGGATGGTACTGCTCTTCATGCAGTAATCCACCCAGTCGGTGCTCGGGTAGCGGATGGGGTCAGACCCGTCGAGGAACTTCTGGATGATAACGTCCGAAAACGTGTGAGGCTGTCCGTCGTTGTCGTTCATCTGGTTGTAAAACGTGGCGTATTGGTAAGAATTAGCCATTTCCAACGGATCGGTCGGCGCCATGATACTGGAACTGGTGGTGAAAGATACTTTCGCCTTTCCTTGCGCACCGCGCTTAGTGGTTATCAGCACGACACCGTTGGCTCCTCTCACACCGAACACGGCGGTGGCAGAGGCATCCTTCAGAATGGAAATGCTCTCGATTTCGTTTGGATCGATTTCATTGAAATCACGCTCCACGCCGTCCACCTGCACCAGCGGAGCAGCGTTGTTGAACGTCCCTTGCCCACGAACGAAGATGGAAGCGGCATCGCTGCCCGGCTCGCCCGAATACTGCACCGTAGTCAAACCGGCCAACTGACCGGTCAGCATGTTAGATACCGAACCCACAGGCGTCTTCGTCAGCTCCTCACCTTTTTGGCTGACGATGGCTCCCGTCACCGACACTTTCTTCTGAGTGCCGTAGGCCACGACTTCCACCTCGCCAAGCACCGTGGAGTCTTCCGTCATGGTCACGTTGATGGGTTCGTTTCCTTTTACAGGAACCGTCACCGTGTTGTACCCGATGAAAGAGATGCGCAACGTGGCGGCATCGGGAACCCCGGTCAGCACGAAGTTGCCGTCAAGGTCCGTTATGACACCCAAGGAGGTGTCCTCCACCACCACGATGTTGGCCCCAATCACCGGAAGTCCGTCGGCATCCACCACGGTACCCCTCACAGTTTTCGTTTGTTGCTGCACCTCGTCCACCACTGTCGGTCCGACATCAGCGAATGAAGCCGAGGACACTGCCAACAAAGGAATAAGAAACAGCCACCGCGCCCTGCTGCGTCGGCTCAAAAGACTTTTTTCTTTTCTGCTATTCATAGTCCTTAAATTTGTAAATAATTATATGTTCATAATTCAATCATAACGAGTTTCGCCAAATCCTCCACGCGATCCCTTGACAGACAACGAAACACTTCTTCTCTGCCAAGGCAAGCCTCGCGCATTGCAAAGGTAGTGTTTTTTACTTTACTTTTTTTACCCCTCCCGCCGATAGATTGATTATATTTAACTAATTTTATCTCGGACAACCGTCATCCGGGTTCAGACAGGGCTTTGCAACCGGTTTTCCAACCTATGAAAGCACGGCAAGGGCCGACGGCAGGTTTCTCCCTGCA
>CAYRFT010000014.1:0-12551 GCA_964423585.1 uncultured Parabacteroides sp.
TTCCTGAAAAGAAAAAGCGCCGGCGGGGCCTTAACGAAGGGCGGATTCATCAGACATATACTTCCAAAGCGCCGCCGCATGCAACGCCTGGCGGATTTGATCCGAACGCAGCAAGCCAAGCACCTCCTCCCGCGCAAGCAAGTGGACGGAAAGATCCTCCGTCGCTTCCTGGTGCGGGGCGGAGACCGGCTCGACATCCGTCGCCAAAAAAGTATAAGTCAGATTATTCATCGTGCTGGGATTGGCAGACAAGACCATGAACGGCGACCAACGGCCGTTCCCGTAGCCCGTCTCTTCCTGCAATTCGCGGCGGGCGGACTCCAGCGGAGAAGCATCTTCCTTGTCGCAGACACCGCCGCACAGCTCGTAACGCACCTCCTCAATCCCGTGCCGGTACTGGCGGACGAAGACGAACTTCCGGTCTTTGGTAATGGCAATCGTGTTGACCCAGTCCGGATATTCCAGGACGTAATAGTTCGGAATGACATTCCCGTTGGGCAACCGCACCCGGTCTTTCCGGGCCGTGAGCCAGGCATCCCGATAGAGATAGGTCCGGTCCAGGACCTTCCACAACCGTTTCTCTTCCTTGCAGTCTTGTTCCATATCAAAAGCCGCGCTTGTCAAATCCGTTCCAATACGTTCTTGATCAGTTCCCAGGTGCGTGCCACGGACCGGATGCCGACCCGTTCGTCCGGCGAGTGGGGATGTTCCAGATCCGGGCCGATGGAGATCATGTCCATTTCCGGATAAGCTCCCTGTATGATGCCGCACTCCAGGCCGGCGTGCATGACCTTCACCTCCGCCTCTTTCCCGAACAAATCGAGGTAGGTTTGCTTCATCAAGTCCAAAACGGGCGAGTGCACATTCGGCTGCCAGCCGTTATAGCCGTTGGCCTCCTCCACCTTGGCGCCCGCCAGGGAAAAGACGCTTCCAAGGCTGGAACAGAGAGCCTCCTTCCGGCTTTCCGAAGAGCTTCTCACCAACAGCTTGACCTCAACCAACCCGCCGGAAGATTTGACAATCGCCAGGTTTGACGAGGACTCGACCGTCCCGGGGAAATCGTTCAGCATGGTGATTACCCCGTTCTGGCATCCCTCGACCGCATTGATCAAGCCGTCTTGTATCTCTTCGGGGATCAACGCGGCCGGCATGCCGGTCATCTCCGCCGCAAAGCCGATATTCTCTTCAATCCCGGCAAACTCCCTCTGGTACGTCTCCCGGTAATCGGATACCAGCTTCCACAAGGCCTCCGCTTTATTACCCGGAATGGTCACGACGGCCACCGCCTCCCTCGGGATGGCGTTCCGCAAATTCCCTCCCTCGACGGAAGCGAGGCGGGCGCCGCAGCCGCAGACCGCCCTCTTCAGGAAACGGAACATCAACTTGTTGGCATTCGCCCTGCCCAGGTGGATGTCCACGCCCGAATGCCCGCCTTTCAATCCCCACAGGCGCAGGCGGACCGCCACGTCGCCTTCGGGGACGCGCGTGTCATCCTTGAACCGGAAAGAAACGTTCATATCGATGCCGCCGGCACATCCCACGAACAGCTCCCCTTCTTTTTCCGAGTCGCAATTCAGCAAGACATCTCCCTTCAGGAAGCCCGGCTCCAGCCCGAACGCGCCGACCATGCCTTCCTCTTCATCCACCGTAAAAAGCGCCTCCACCGGGCCGTGCTTCAACGAATCATCCGCCAGCACCGCCATCGCCAACGAAACCCCGATTCCGTTGTCGGCGCCCAAGGTCGTCTCGCGCGCCCTTACCCAATCGCCGTCGATCCACGCATCGATCGGGTCTGTCAGGAAATCGTGGCCGACCGACGAGTTTTTCTGCGGGACCATGTCCAAATGAGCCTGCAAAGTAACCGTCTTCCGGCCTTCCATCCCCGGGGTAGCCGGTTTGCGGATCAGCACATTGCCTGTCTTGTCTTGCAAAGTCTCAAGGCCCAGCCTCTTTCCGAAAGCCACGATATGACGGCTTGCAGCCTCGACATGCCCTGTCGGGCGGGGAATCCGCGTAAGTTCATAAAAATAGCCCCACACCTGTTTTGGGGATAACTCCTTAATCTCTGTTGTCATGATATGTATGTATTAGGTTTCAAATTTTTCGCTTATGAATGAGCGGGTCGTCAATTGCCGGCCGGTTGCCATTCTTATTCGTGAGCGGCAAAGCCACGACGCCCACCAAGCCGCAAATGGCGAACCACGCCGTTTGCACGGTATGCACCACCAAGGCAAACGCGGCCGCGTCGTTCGCATCAACCCCGAAGCAAACCAGCGTGGCGATGACCATGAAATGCCACGGCCCTATCCCGCCTTGCACCGGCACACCCACGCCGATACTGCCCATCGTAAAGGCAATCAGCCCCGCCGATATGCCCAGCTCGCGTGTGAAATCAAACGCATAAAAGGTAACATAGAAATAGAAGAAATAACCCGCCCATATCAGCAAGGTCTGTATCAGGAACAAGCCTTTGCGTTCCATGTCCCAGATGCTCCGGATGCCGATCCAGATGTTCTTCATAATCCCTTTCACCTTCAGGACCAGCGTAAAGTTATTCAGATATTTGAATGCAAACCAGACGGCAAAGACAATAATTGCCAAAAAGACATATATCCAAACCGAATGGGACACCGAGCGGAAACCCACGACCAAATCCGGATTGCGCCGGAAGAAACTGATGAAAAATTCGATGTTGAAAATAAAGATGAACAAGGTGATCAATCCCACTACAACGGCATCAAAGGCCCGGTCGATCAAAAGCGTACCCACCAACTTCGAGAAAGAAATCTTTTCATACTTCGCTATCACCCCGCAACGCCATACTTCCCCCACACGCGGAAGGACCAAGTTCACGGCATAATTCCCCAAGACGGCATAAACGATATTGCGCATCTTGAATCTTTCACCGAGGGAATGGACCAACAGTCCCCAGCGATACCCGCGGACAACATTGGCAAACAAGCCGAACGACAAGGAAAAGAGAATGATCCGGTAATCGACCCCCGTCTTGATGACTTCCCAGATCGCCGAGATATCCATATCCCGATACAGGAACCAAAGCAACAAACAACCCAGCAAAAGAGGGAGAAACACCTTAATTATCGTGTGAAATGCGCTTTTTGGATTCATCAGACACTTCTATTCGTTAAATTATTTGTACTTTTGCGTCGGGCAAAGATAAGCAATTTTTAATATAAACCCATTACACCGCGTAGTGAATGAGATTCGTCAAACCGAAAAAAGCATTGGGGCAACATTTCCTGAAGGATCTGCAGATTGCCCGCCGGATAGCAGACACTCTTGCCGAGTATAAAGGAACACCCGTCCTCGAAATCGGACCGGGGATGGGGATGCTCACCCGATTCCTGCTGGAAGCCGGACATGATTTGAAAGTGGTGGAACTCGACCAAGAATCGGTTGCCTACCTGGAACAGAACTTTCCGGGCTTGAAAGGGCGTATCATTTCCACCGATTTCCTGAAGCTGGACGTGGCATCGCTTTATCCGGGATCGTTTTGCGTGATAGGGAATTATCCGTACAACATATCCAGCCAGATATTTTTCAAGGTGCTCGACCACAAGGAACAGATACCCTGCTGCTCGGGCATGATTCAGAAAGAAGTGGCCGAGCGGCTCGCAGGGAAACCGGGCAGCAAGGCATACGGCATCATCAGTGTCTTGCTCCAGGCATGGTACGGCATCGAGTATTTGTTTACAGTAAGCGAGCAAGTATTCGACCCGCCGCCCAAGGTAAAGAGTGCCGTGATCAAAATGACCCGCAACCAACGGACCGAATTAGGCTGTGACGAGAAGTTGTTCAAGACCATTGTCAAGACCGCGTTCAACCAGCGCAGGAAAGCCATACGCAATTCCCTCAAGCCGATTTTGGGAAAAGATTTCCGCGACTATGCGTTGCCGCTCTTCGACAAACGCCCGGAACAGCTCTCGGTCGAGCAATTCATCGAATTGACGCTGCTGGTTGATAATTGGCTGAAATCAGCCAACCGGCAATCGGAAGAATAAAGTTTGGCAGCCGCTGCAATAAAAAATACCAAAAAAGGAACAGCCATGACAGAACTGACAAAAGAATACATAGACAATCTGAAGAAAATCATTGAAGAAAAAGACGATGTCAAGGCAAAAGAACTGCTGATGAGCCTTTATCCGGCAGACATAGCCGAGATTTACCAGGAACTCGACCTGCAGGAAGCCATTTACCTGTACATGCTGATGGATGGCGAACAGGCAGCCGATGTTTTGATGGAGCTGGACGAGGAAGACCGCCACAAGCTGTTGAAAGAACTTCCGAGCGAACTGATCGCCAAGCGTTTCGTGGACAACATGGAAACGGACGATGCGGTGGATCTGATGCGCGAATTGGATGAAGACACACAGGAGGAAATCCTTTCGCACATCGAAGACGTGGAACAGGCCGGGGATATCGTCGATTTGCTGAAATACGACGAAGACTCCGCCGGCGGCCTGATGGGTACGGAAATGATCGTGGTGCACGAGAACTGGAGCATGCCCAAGTGCATCGATGAAATGCGCAAGCAGGCTGAAGAAGTGAACGAAATCCATTATGTCTATGTGGTGGACGATGACGAACGCCTGCGCGGGGTGCTGCCGTTGAAGAAATTGATCACCAACCCGTCGGTCTCGAAAATCAAGCACGTGATGAAAAAAGACCCGATAGCCGTCCACGACAGCGACAGCATCGAGGAAGTGGCACAGACCTTCGAGAAATACGACCTGGTGGCCGTTCCCGTCATCGACAGCATCGGGCGTCTGGTGGGGCGCATCACGATCGACGATGTCATGGATGAGGTACGCGAACATCACGAACGCGATTACCAGTTGGCATCCGGTATCTCGCAGGATGTGGAAACCTCGGACAATGTATTCATCCAGACGGCGGCCCGCTTGCCCTGGCTACTGATCGGGATGATCGGGGGATTGAGCAATTCCATCATCTTAGGCGGATTTGAAAACAGCTTTGCCTCCAACCCCAAAACAGCCCTCTTCATTCCGCTGATCGGCGGGACAGGAGGGAATGTCGGAATCCAGTCTTCGGCCATCGTGGTGCAAGGATTGGCCAACAACACCCTGAAAGAAGGAAACGTCTTTGCGCAGATTCTGAAGGAAAGCGTCGTCTCTGTAATCAATGCCAGCATCATCAGCCTGATCGTGTTCACCTATAACTTCTTCATGTTAGGAGACCGTGCCATCACGAGCGCCGTCTCCCTCAGCCTGTTCACGGTGGTGATCTTTGCCAGCATTTTCGGGACTATCGTCCCCTTGTTGCTTGACAAAATGAAAATAGACCCCGCCTTGGCGACCGGACCCTTTATCACGATTTCAAATGACATCATCGGCATGCTGATCTACATGTTCATGGTATCTGCCCTGACCTGATGGTCTCCGGCCCGGTCGTAAAGCTACGGCTGCAACCGGCCCGTGCAGGCTACAGAAGCAATCGGAAGGAAGATGCCTCAACTTTTCCGCATTTCTTCCAATTCCGTAGTCTGCACTGTCCATAAATACATGGTTTCCGACAAATCCTTCTTCAAACCTGCATACTGGGAATAGAGAGCCGCATCCGAAGCACCCCCGGGTGTCGCCAGTTTAGCTTCCAGACAGGCAATCGAAGCTTCCAAATCCTCTATTCTCTTTTCCGATTCGGCAATCATCTTTTCTTGCTTTTTGATTATCCTGTTCTGTTCTTTCCGGGCTTCATACGAAAGCCTGTTCCGCGTCGGTTCATTTTCATTTGCCACGACCTCTAACGGCTTAATGGCCGAGGCCTCCAGTTCCTGCAAATCCTGCATCTTCTTGCGTTCCAAGAACTCATAAATGCCGCCCAAGTGTTCGACCACCCGCTTGTTGCCGAATTCGTAAACTTTCTCTACCAAACCGTCCAAGAACTCGCGGTCGTGCGACACGACAACGACCGTCCCGCCGAAATCCTTCAAGGCATCCTTCAAGACATCTTTTGAACGCATATCCAAATGATTGGTAGGCTCGTCAAGGATCAACAGATTAACCGGCTCAAGCAGCAAGCGGATCATCGCCAGGCGGCTGCGTTCTCCTCCCGACAATACCGCCACTTTCTTTTCAGATGCCTCGCCGCCAAACATGAAAGCACCCAGTATATCACGGAGCTTCGTCCGTATATCTCCCCGGGCGGCATAATCGACTGTATCGAACACAGTCATGCCGTCATCAAGCAACTGCGCCTGATTCTGTGCGAAATAACCGATCTTGACACCATGCCCCAGCTTCAAAGAGCCTTCAAACGGAATCTCATTCATGATACACTTCACCAATGTGGACTTGCCCTCGCCGTTCTTTCCGACGAATGCCACCTTTTCCCCACGCCTGATGGTCAGGTTGACATGCTCGAAGACCAAATGATCGCCATAACTTTTGGAGACTTCCTCGGCAATCACCGGATAAGAACCGGAACGAGGCGCAGGCGGGAACTTCAGGTTCAGCATGGCCATGTCGGCCGCATCCACCTCGATTCGTTCGACCTTTTCCATCTGCTTGATGCGCGATTGCACCTGCGCCGACTTGGTAGCCTTATAACGGAAACGCTCAATGAAAGCCTCCGTATCCTCCAACTTTTTCCGCTGGTTTTCGTAAGCCCGAAGCTGTTGTTCCCGCCGTTCCTTGCGCAAAACGACATAGTCGGAATACTTTACCTTATAATCATAAATGCGCCCCAGCTCGATTTCAATCGTCCGGGAAGTCGTGTTGTCGATAAACGCCCTGTCGTGCGAGACCAACATAACCGCATTGGCATGAGCCGCAATAAAATTTTCCAGCCACTGGATAGATTCAATGTCCAAATGGTTGGTAGGCTCGTCAAGCAACAACACATCCGGCCGACGTAGCAACAGCTTGGCCAATTCGATGCGCATCCGCCAGCCACCGCTGAACTCACTGGTCGGACGATCGAAGTCCTCGCGTGAAAAGCCCAATCCGGTCAAAGTTCTTTCCAACTCGGCATGATAATTGCTTCCTCCCATCATCCGGAATTGCTCCGACAAATGAGTTACCTTGTCAATGATCTTATGGTAAGCCTCCGATTCATAATCGGTCCGTTCCGCCAACTGTTCATTCAGCGCATTGATTTCACGCTCCATGGCATGAATATGGCTGAAAGCCGTCTCGGCTTCCCCGCGTACCGTCCGAACGTCTTTCAGTTGCATTTGCTGCGGCAAATACCCGATGGTCGTCTCTTTCGGGATACTCACGACTCCTCCCGTGGGCGACTGCAGTCCGGCAAGAATCTTCAACAAGGTCGATTTCCCGGCACCATTCTTCCCCGTCAAAGCAATCCGGTCTTTCCTGTTAATGACAAAAGAGACATCTTCAAATAAAGTAAAACCTCCGAACTCCACACGTAAACCTTCAACCGAAATCATAATTATTTTCTTAAATGTGTGTGCAAAAATACAACAGCTCAAAGTTTTTTTTATCTTCGCAACAAATTATCATCTTAAATAAGTAGTTTCATGAAGAAAAAAAGTCTTACACTGGCTGTTGCCGCCGCGTTGGCAACAAGCATGACATTTTCGTCTTGCATCGGATCATTCGGACTGACAAACAAATTATTAAATTGGAACCACCGCATCAATAGCAAATTCGTGAACGAACTTGTCTTTGTCACTTTTCATATCATACCCGTTTATGAAATCGCGGTTCTATCCGACATTTTAGTGCTGAACTCCATCGAGTTCTGGTCCGGGAATTCGCCCGTATCAGCAGATGCCGACAAAACCCAAAACGTGAAAACTGAAAACGGGACCTACTCGGTTGAAACGAAAGCGGATGGCTATCACATTGAAAAAGCCGGAGAAGAAGACAAGGCAATCGATCTGGTTTATAACAGCCAAGACGAAAGCTGGAGCGTCAAATCAAATGGAGAAATGTACAAGCTGTTTAAATTTGACGGTGCAAACGACGTGGTCATGTACTTGCCAGATGGACAAGAAATGAACGTCGAACTAAGTCAGGCAGGAGTTCTTGCTTTCCGGGAAGCAGCGCAGAACTACACATACTATGCCGACCGTTAAACAAGAATCACACACGGCACAAGCCTATCCTCAGACAACAGGCAAGGTTTGTGTTTTTTTATTTAACCAGCCATGAAATACAACATCAGGACAATTTTATTGTGCGGCATATTAATCAGTCCGACTGTTTTCAGTTCCGGGAATGTCTATGCAGAGAACAACGAGTCTGCTTGCACTCTTCCTTATTGGAAAGATGTTCAAACTGTATCCGTCAATAAAGAAACGCCAAGAAGCTCCTTTATGACGTATCCCGACAAAAACACGGCACTTACCTTCGCTTACGAGAAAAGTCCGTATTATCAATTGCTGAACGGGACGTGGAAGTTTTACTTTGCCAACTCATGCACAGATCTGCCGACCAACATTACCAATCCCTCCGCGAGCACAGAAAACTGGAAAGACATTCAAGTGCCGGGAAACTGGGAAAGACAAGGCTTCGGTGTTGCCATCTATACCAATCAAGGATATGAATTCAAGCCCCGTAATCCGCAACCGCCTTTATTGCCCGAGGAAAATCCGGTAGGAGTTTATCGTCGGGATATTGAAATCCCGGCGGATTGGGACGGACGAGACATTTATTTACACATCGCCGGGGCTAAATCCGGAACGTATGTTTATGTAAACGGGCAGGAAGTAGGATATAGCGAAGATTCCAAGAATCCGGCAGAATTCCTGATCAACAAATATCTGAAACCCGAAAAGAATGTACTAGCATTAAAAATCTTTCGTTGGAGTACGGGTTCTTATTTGGAATGCCAAGACTTTTGGCGTGTAAGCGGCATCGAACGTGATGTTTATTTATGGTCACAACCCAAAACAGCCGTTCAAGACTTCCGAGTAATCTCAACGCTTGACGATACATATAAAAAAGGCATCTTCAAACTCGCCATTGAGCTAAAGAACCATGAAGAAAAAGCCAAGAACCTGACCGTATCTTACGAGTTGCTTGACAAAGACGGCAAAGCAATTGCCGCAGAAAGTAAAAGCCTTTGGGTCAGCCCGGCTGTAAATTCTACCGCTTCGTTTGAGACAACCGTTCCGGATGTCGCCCCATGGAGTGCTGAAATTCCGAACCTTTATAAAATGCTCATGACCATCAAAGACGGAGATAAAACATTGGAAGTTGTTCCCTACCATGTTGGTTTCCGCCGGTTTGAAATGAAACAGACAAAGGAAACGGCCGGGAACGGAAAGCCCTACACCGTGTTCTTGGTCAATGGGCAGCCTGTCAAATTCAAAGGGGTCAACATTCATGAGCATAATCCGGAAACCGGGCATTATGTCCCTGCCGAATTGATGCGCAAAGACTTTGAATTGATGAAAAAACATAACATCAATGCTGTCCGTTTGTGCCATTATCCACAAGACCGGAAATTCTATGAATTGTGTGATGAGTACGGATTGTATGTTTACGATGAAGCCAACATCGAATCGCACGGCATGTATTATAGTTTAAGCAAAGGAGGAACGCTGGGGAATAATCCGGAATGGCTAAAGCCTCACATGGACAGAACAATCAACATGTACGAAAGGAATAAGAATTATCCAAGCGTCACCTTCTGGTCATTAGGCAACGAAGCAGGAAACGGATATAATTTCTACCAGACTTACCTGTACATCAAGAACAAGGAAAAAGACGGCATGAACCGCCCGGTCAATTACGAGCGGGCCTTGTGGGAATGGAATACAGATATGTATGTGCCTCAATACCCGGGAGCCAGTTGGTTTGAAGAAATCGGGCAAAAAGGAAGCGACCGCCCGGTCGTCCCTTCGGAATACGCGCATGCCATGGGGAATTCAACCGGAAGTTTGTTGGATCAGTGGAAGGCAATCTACAAATATCCGAACCTGCAAGGCGGTTTCATTTGGGACTGGGTTGACCAAGGATTCCTTGAGAAAGACGAAGAGGGCCGTCCTTACTTTGCCTACGGAGGGGATTATGGCGTAAACGCCCCAAGCGACGGCAACTTCTTATGCAATGGCATCGTCAGTCCCGACAGGACACCTCATCCGGCCATGGCGGAAGTAAAATATGTTTATCAGGATGTTGCCATCACAGCGAAAGACTTGGCCAACGGCTCATTTGAAGTATTCAACCGATACTACTTCAAAAACTTGAAAGATTATATGATTACGTATGAAATAACGGCCAACGGCAAAGTTGTCAGACAAGGGAAGGTATCTTTGGACATTGCCCCGCAGACATCGAAAGAACTGCATGTGGACGTTGCCGGACTAAAACCGCAGAAAGGCACAGAGTACTTCGTCAACTTCCGTGTCGTGACAGTCCATCCTGAAGGTTTGATACAAGAAGGGCATGAAATCGCCGGTGAACAGTTCCGCTTGCCGATCGAACCGATAAAAGCGGATCTTAAAACAACAGGGCCAGCGTTGTCGGCCAGTGAAAACGGAGATGAGCTTATCGCTTCTTCTTCGAAAGTCAACTTCGTATTTAACAGGAAGACGGGAATAGTCTCGTCCTATAAAGTTGGTTCAACCGAATACTTCAACGACGGATTCGGCTTGCAACCGAACTTCTGGCGCGCCCCCACCGACAACGATTACGGGAACGGCCAACCCAAACGCGAACAAGTATGGAAGCAGGGCAGCAAGGACTTCAATGTGTCAGATGCCACGGCCAAGATGGACGGGAAAAACGTCGTTATGACGGTCAACTATCTACTGCCGGCCGGCAACCTGTACATTGTCGATTATACCGTTTATCCGAGCGGGGCCGTACATGTTGCAGCACATTTTACTTCTACCGAAATGAACGAAGCGGAAACGGATGTCCCGGAAGCGACCCGCACGGCAACATTCACGCCGGGACGGGATGCCGCCCGCAAAGAAGCGTCCAAGCTGGTTGTCCCGCGGATAGGCATCCGCTTCCGGATGCCGGCCACGATGGATCAAGTAGAATATTTCGGCCGCGGGCCGGAAGAAAACTATTGGGACCGCAAGGCAGGCACGCCGGTAGGCCTTTATAAATCCACGGCTGAAGATTTGTACTTCCCTTATGTCCGTCCGCAAGAAAACGGCCACCATACGGATACCCGTTGGGTTTCTGTCCGTTCAAACAAGGGGAAAGGACTTAAAATCGTGGCAGACGAACGGATCGAATTCAACGCGCTCCATAATTCCATCGAAGATTTTGACGACGAAGAGCAAACGAGCCTGCCGCGCCAGTGGAACAATTTCTCGCCTGAAGAGATTGCAAGCCATGATGAAGCGGCGGCCGAAAACGTTTTGCGCCGCCAGCATCACATCAACGACATCACGCCACGCGACTATGTGGAAGTCTGCATCGATTTCAAACAGCAGGGAGTAGGCGGCTATGACAGTTGGGGCGCACGTCCGGAACCTCAATACACCTTGCCGGCAAACAAGGATTACCAATGGGGCTTTACAATCATTCCTGAATAGAAAGACTGGCCTTTAATCTTTTGTCCGCAACCGGAGAACTCTGCCATGCAAGAGCCGGTTGCGGTTTTTTCATGGATAAAAGGCAGACGGAGGACTGTCGAATTCCATCCGGGCATGGGCAGGCGGCTCAAATGTCATCGCAGACATGATTCCTGATATAAGACAAAGCCGCCCCGATGGCCGTCCCGTATTCGGCATGTTCAGGGACAAGGAATCGTTTCCCGAACATCTTTTCGAGATACGGGAACGTCTCGGCGCATTGAGGCAGGCGTGTCAGGTTCCCGATCAATACAAAGTCGTCAATATCCGAATTCAAGGAAGACAGGACTGCCGCCTGCCCTATGCTTTGCAGGACCATGTGCACGATGCCGGCCGCAATGTCTTCCAACGAGGCATTCGCCGCCGCTTTCCCGAAGATGGAGGCCGTCGCATCCAGCGGCAAGCCCGGCAACGGGCGGTTGCAAATATCCTGAATCCGCAAATCAATGGACGAAACAGAGCCTTGCCGGGCCAAATCTATGATCTGCCTGAAGTCTTGTGTCTTCAACAGCAAGCGCGACAACCCCAAAATCGTGCCCCCGCCGATGCCTATGCCCCCGATATGCCGGACATCGTTGCCATTTACCTTGACAAAAGAGGTGCCCGTCCCCATGCTGACAACAATCAGCTTGTCCAGGTTCGTCATATATTGCGCCCCCAGTCCGTTCGCCAGAAATTCATCCACCCGGGCGGTAGGCAAGCCATGCAAAGGCTGGGACATGTAAGCGCTTCCGACACCCGTCAGTATGATTTTCTCCACCTCGTCCAAAGGTATATCGTTCCCATACAAATATTTTCCCAACGCGCCAAAAGAGGAGGCAACCGGATCTGTTGCACGTACAAACAAAGGATTGCAAATCTGTTTGTCCCTTATTCCCACAACTTTTGTTGTGCTCCCTCCGACATCAATTCCAATAACGACACCCATCTTGAATATAAAACTGTTTATTGCCGCCAAAAGTACATCCTTTATTCAGAACATGCAAATCCGACAAGGGTCATCCGGCAA
>CAYRFT010000015.1:0-12262 GCA_964423585.1 uncultured Parabacteroides sp.
TGCCGGAGGGCGGAAAACCCGCGGGCGGGACAATTTGCGGAAACAATTTGCGAGATTGAAAGAATAAACCTATTTTTGCCCCCTGAAATCGACGAATACTAATCAATAAATCATTATACGGAATGAACGTTTCTTTAATCAACAATGATTCCGTGCGTGGAATCATCCGTTTGGAAATTGTAAAATCGGATTATGCGGACAGCGTGGACAAAAGATTGCGCCGGCTGCGCCAGAATGCCGATGTGCCGGGCTTCCGCAGGGGAATGGTGCCCATGAGCCTGGTCAAGATGAGGTACGGGAAACACGTGTTGCTGGAAGAAGTGAACAAAATAGTCTCGGAAAACCTGTTCAAGTATATCCGCGAAAAAAATATCCGCGTGCTGGGCGAGCCGATGGCCAGCGAGTCCGTGCCTTCCTCCGCCGATTTCGACAAGCAGGAAGATTTCGTGTTCAACTTCGATGTCGCTTTCTCTCCCGAAATAAACGTCGGCCTGGACAAGGGCGATACGTTGGCTTATTACCGGGTGAAGATCGACGACGGGACGGTGGACAGGCAGATTGACGCCTACAAGGACTCTTTCGCCACGACCGAGAAGGCCGAGAAGGCCGGGGAGAAGGATTTGGTGAAGGGCCGCGTCGCCGAATTGGAAAACGGCTCGCCGAAAGAGGGAGGCATCGTCGTGGAGAACGCGATCCTGATGCCCAAGTCCCTCAAGGATGCCGCCGAGAAGGAGAAATTCGTCGGCGCGGGGGCCGGTTCCGTCGTCGTGTTCAACCCGGGCAGGGCGTTTGCAGGCTCGGAAGCCGAAATAGCCGGCCTCCTGCGGGTTGACAAGGAGAAAGCGGCGGGGCTGGCCGGCGACTTCAGCTTTGAGATCACCGAAATCACCCGCCGCAAGGAGGCCGAGGTGGACCAGGCGTTGTTCGACAAGGTTTTCGGCGAGAACGTGGTGGCAAGCGAGGAGGAATTCAGGGAAAAGATCCGGGAGGCGCTGGCCGGGCAGTTCGCCCCGCAGAGCGACTACAAGTTCCTGGGCGATGCGCGCGAGCTCCTCGTGAAAAAAGCCGGCGAATTGAAATTTGCCGATGACATCCTGAAGCGTTGGCTCCTGCTGGCGAGGGAAAAGGGCACGGCGGAAGAAATCGAAAGCGAATTCCCCGGCATCCTCCGCAATCTGACTTATCAGTTGATTAGGGATGCCATCGTCAGGGATAACAACCTGAGAGTGGAAGACGCCGACCTGAAGGCCTGCGCCATGCGTGTCGCCAAAGCGCAGTTCTCCCAATACGGCATGTTCTCCGTCTCCGAAGAATTCCTTGCCAGCTATTCGGAAGGGATGTTGAAAGAAAAGGAGACGGCCCGGAACATTGCCGACCGCGCCATGGACGAGAAACTGATCGCCTGCCTGAAGGAAAAAGCGACGGTCGATGTGAAAGAAGTGACGGTGGAAGAGTTTTCCAATCTTTTCAAATAAGGCTTTTCCCCTCGCGCGGAAAAAGGATTCCCGCCGGGAAATATTTTATCGGAGATGCGGATGGATGTTTTTTTCAGAAATTTATTTGTAACTTTGTTTATCCGTTAAGCATTGAAAAGGGAGAAATTCTTTTTTCGTCTGTTTTCTTCTCGGATTTACGATTAACGAAGCACAGGTATGGAAGATTTTAGAAAGTATGCGACAAGACATTTGGGAATGAGCGGGACGGCCCTCGACAGCTACATGAATATGACCAGCAGCTATATCTCGCCGACCATCATAGAGGAACGTAAGCTGAATGTCGCCCAAATGGACGTCTTCTCCCGTCTGATGATGGACCGGATTATCTTTCTGGGCACGCAGATAGACGACTACACGGCCAACGTCATCCAGGCGCAGTTGTTGTTCCTCGACACGAGCGACCCGGGCAGGGATATTTCCATATACATCAATTCGCCGGGCGGTTCGGTGTATGCCGGGTACGGCATTTATGACACCATGCAGTTCATCGGCTCGGAAGTCTCGACAATCTGTACGGGCATAGCCGCCTCGATGGCATCCGTGCTGCTGGTGGCGGGGGCCAAAGGGAAACGCTACGCCCTGAAACATTCAAGAATCATGATCCATCAGCCGCTGGGAGGTGTCCAGGGCCAGGCTTCAGACATCGAAATCACGGCCCGGGAAATAATGAGGGTGAAGAAGGAGATATATGCCATCATTTCCGAACATTCGGGGAAACCTTATGAAGATGTGGAACGGGACGGCGACCGGGATTTCTGGATGACGGCGCAGGAAGCCAAGGAATACGGCATGATTGATGAAATCTTTACCCGCAAGACTGTTTCCAATCCCCCGAAAACGGATTACGATTTACCCTGAAACTGAAAGGAAGGATTATGGCCAAGACAGGCGGTACATGTACGTTTTGTGGACGAAGCAGTCGTGATGTTGGTTTGATGATCAACGGAATTTCCGGTTGCATCTGCAATGAGTGTGCGGTGCAGGCATACGAAATTGTAAAGGAGCAGTTGGGCAAGAAAAAATCAAAACTGGATTTGGATCGAAAGGATTTGCCCAGGCCGGAAGATATTAAAGCATTCCTCGACCAATATATCATAGGCCAGGACGAAGCGAAACGTTATTTGTCCGTTGCGGTGTATAATCATTATAAGCGGTTGCTCCAGGAAGAAACTTCGGATGACGTTGAAATAGAGAAATCGAACATCATCATGGTGGGCTCGACCGGCACGGGGAAAACATTGATGGCCCGAATCATTGCGAAATTGTTGCATGTGCCTTTTGCGATTGTCGATGCGACGGTCCTGACGCAGGCCGGTTATGTGGGGGAAGACATTGAAAGCATCCTGACCCGCCTGTTGCAGGCTGCCGATTATGATGTGGATGCGGCGGAACGCGGCATCGTTTTTATTGATGAGATTGACAAGATTGCGCGTAAAGGGGATAATCCTTCCATTACACGCGATGTCAGCGGGGAAGGCGTGCAGCAAGGATTGCTGAAACTGCTGGAAGGCTCGGTCGTGAATGTCCCGCCCCAGGGAGGAAGGAAACACCCGGAGCAGAAAATGATTCCGGTCGATACCAAAAATATCTTGTTCATCTGCGGTGGGGCGTTTGACGGCATCGAGAAGAAAATCGCGCAACGGTTGAATACCCGTGTCATAGGATATGCGGCAAGCAAGGACACGGCACAGGTTGACCGGAACAATATGCTGAAATACATTACGCCAACCGATTTGAAGACGTTTGGTCTGATACCCGAAATCATCGGGCGTTTGCCGATCCTGACCTATTTGAATCCGTTGGACAGGATAGCCTTGCGCAAAATTCTTACGGAACCGAAGAATTCAATCATCAAGCAATACGTCAAATTGTTTGCGATGGACGACATCCGGCTTTCGTTTGACGAGGAAGTCTATGAGTTCGTCGTTGACAAGGCGATCGAATTCAAACTGGGAGCCAGAGGGCTCCGTTCGATTGTAGAAGCAATCATGATGGATGCCATGTATAGCCTTCCGTCCGAGGACAAGACGGAATTCCACGTGACATTGGAATATGCGAAAAGGCAGTTCGCCAAATCAGATGTAAACCGGTTGCAAATTATAGGAAATAATCAAGAATAAACCCTGTTTTTATTAATTAATTGTGTATGGCAAAAAAGGATAAATTGACAGAGGCATTGAAAATGCATTTTGGTTTCGACACGTTCAAAGGAAATCAAAAAGCGATTATAGAAAATGTGCTGGCGGGCAAGGACACGTTTGTGTTGATGCCTACCGGGGGAGGCAAATCTTTGTGTTACCAGTTGCCCTCCTTGTTGATGGAAGGGACAGCGATAGTCGTTTCTCCCCTTATAGCCTTGATGAAGAATCAGGTGGATGCCATGCGTAATTTCAGTGAAGAAGACGGGGTTGCCCATTTCATCAATTCTTCATTGACCAAATCTGCCATCGACCAAGTCAAGGAAGACATATTGTCGGGTAAGACCAAGTTGCTGTATGTGGCTCCTGAATCTTTGACCAAAGAGGAAAACGTGGAGTTCCTTCGTCAGATAAAGATATCGTTTTATGCAATCGATGAAGCCCATTGTATTTCTGAATGGGGACACGACTTCCGCCCTGAATATCGTCGAATCCGTCCGATTATCAATGAAATCGGGAATCGTCCGCTCATTGCTTTGACGGCAACGGCCACCCCGAAAGTGCAACATGACATTCAGAAAAACTTGGGAATGATTGATGCGGCCGTGTTCAAATCCTCTTTCAACCGTGTCAATCTCTACTATGAAGTTCGTCCCAAAACGGCCAATGTGGATCGGGATATTATCAGATTCATCAAATCGAATGAGGGGAAATCAGGAATCATTTATTGCCTGAGCCGCAAGAAAGTGGAAGAGTTTGCCGATATTCTGAAAGCCAACGGCATCAAAGCCTTGCCATATCATGCGGGGATGGACTCTCAAGTCCGGTCGGCCAATCAAGACGCTTTCTTGATGGAGCAGGTCGATGTGATCGTGGCCACGATAGCTTTTGGCATGGGGATTGATAAACCGGATGTGCGGTACGTAATCCATTACAATATTCCGAAAAGCCTGGAGGGTTATTATCAGGAGACAGGACGGGCCGGACGGGATGGAGGCGAAGGGCATTGCTTGGCTTTCTATTCCTACAAGAACCTGCAAAAACTGGAGAAGTTTATGCAGGGCAAGCCCGTGGCCGAACAAGAAATCGGGAAGCAATTATTATTGGAAACGGCGGCATACGCGGAAACTTCTGTTTGCCGTAGAAAAGTATTGCTCCATTATTTCGGGGAGGAATATCCGAAAGATAATTGCGGTAATTGTGATAATTGTTTGAATCCGAAGAAGCAAGTGGAAGCTAAAGAATTGTTGAGTGCGGTGTTGGAAGTCATCAGTACGCTGAAAGAGAAATTTAAAGCGGAATACATTGTCAATATGCTGGTAGGAAATGAAACTTCCGAAATTCAGTCATACAAGCATAACGAGTTGGATGTATTCGGTTTCGGACAAGATGAGGACGAAAAAATCTGGAACGCCGTGATACGCCAGGCCTTGATTGCCGGTTACCTGGAAAAGGACATCGAGAATTATGGTTTGTTGAAAATCACGCCAAAAGGCAACGAATTCATGAAAAAGCCTGTTTCATTCAAGATTACCAAAGACCATGAATTTGAAGACGAGGAGGGAGAAATACCTGTAAGGGAAGGGGCATCGGGTGCCGTTGACCCTGTACTTTATTCGATGATGAAGGATTTGAGGAAGAAATTGTCAAAGCGTCTGGAAGTGCCTCCTTTTGTCATCTTTCAAGATCCATCGTTGGAAGCGATGGCTACCACTTATCCCATCACCCTTGAAGAACTGCAAAACATTCCGGGGGTGGGTTTCGGCAAAGCCAAACGTTATGGAGCCGAATTCATTGCGTTGATAAAACGCCATGTGGAAGAAAACGAGATTGAACGGCCGGAGGATTTGCGCGTCAAGACCGTTCCCAACAAATCCAGGCTTAAAGTATCGATTGTCCAGAGCATTGACCGTAAGGTGGCCCTTGATGACATAGCGGTATCCAAAGGGCTTGAGTTTGGAGAACTCCTGGATGAGATGGAGGCCATCGTTTATTCCGGTACACGTATCAACATCGATTACTTCTTGAATGATGTCATGGATGAAGATCATATTGAAGACATTTACGAATATTTCAAGGATTCTGAAACCGATGATTTGGAAGAAGCAATTGAAGAATTAGGCGGCGACTACACAGAAGAAGAGATCCGCCTGGTACGTATCAAGTTCCTCTCTGAAATGGCAAATTGATGCTTCATTTGATAAAAAACACTAATTTGACGGGCCGGAATACTATTTGAGGCGTCAGTCCGTTTAATTTACGAATAAAATTGTAGCATCAAAAAGATTCATTAATGGAAAAGTTTTTTGTATCGGCGTTACTTTTTGCGGTAACACTATCTGCTCATGCCAACCCGGCAGGTGATTCTGTTGCGATGACCGTCGCAGGAAAAGCGATCGGCATAGACGAATTTCTGTTTATGGCCAACAAGAATGGTGAAACGGATCTATCTGACAAAAAGAAGTTGGAGTCGTTTGTTGAATTGTTTGAAATCTATAAGTTGAAAGTAGCGGATGCCGAAGCCGAAGGCCTTGACAAAACCAAGTCGTTCAAAGAAGAATTAGATAAATATAAAGCGCAATTGACCTCCGATTATCTGTCTGATCGTTTGGCGGAGGAAAAGGTCCTGTCGGATGAATACGCCCGCTTGAAAGAAGTTCTTGACTTGACACATATCCTTTTCTTCTTGCCCCAAGAAACCGTTTCCAAAGACACCGTGGCCGTTTATCAGCAGGCGTTGGATGCTTATCAGCGCATCCGGCAAGGGGAAGATATTATGGCGGTAGGGGCAGATTTGATGAAAAAAGATTCGGGCCACGTCGGATACGAACATGTGCGCAGTTTTTACCCCATGCGCACAGTCAAGGCCTTTGAAGATTATGTCTATCAAATGCCCGAAGGGGCTGTCTCCATGCCAATCCGTACCAAATTGGGATTCCATGTTGTCAAATTGAATCGCCGGATACCGAATCCGGGCAGGCGGCAGGTTTCTCATATCCTGATTCCTTTTGGACAGGACTCCGTCACCCGCACGGAGGAGGAAACCTGTAAACAAGCGGAAGAAGTGTACCGCATGGCTGTTGCCGGAAAGGATTTCGCCGAATTGGCCAAGCAATATTCATCCGATAAAGGCTCTGCCCAAAAAGGAGGCTTGTTGCCTGTCTTCGGATTGGGTGAAATGGTGGCGGAGTTTGAACAGGCCGCCTTTGCCCTCAAGAACCCGGGGGATATTTCCAAGCCGGTCAAAACCCGTTTCGGTTACCACATTATTAAATTGGAGAAGGATCTGGGCATTCAGCCGTTCGATGAGGTAAAGAAGTCATGGCATCGGCAAATGTCGCAAGGAGAATGGAATTTCGCCCTCCACAAAGGCTTTGACGACCGCATGAAGAAAGAGTACGATTTCGTGTTCCATCCGGAAGCGTATGCGGAATTGGAGGCCATTTGCAACGACTATTTCCCTACCGATCCGAAATTCTATGAGCAGGCCAAGTCGTTAGACAAAGAACTGATGCGCATCGATACCGTCAGTTTCGCCCAGAACGACTTCGCCGCTTACATACCGCAATATCCTTTCTCCGTGAAGACGTATGCCGGGGACTTCATGCGGGAAGTCTTGGATTTATGTATCCATGACATCTTGACGAACAAGGAACGCAAGAATCTGGAGAGAAAGCATCCGGAGTTTGGATTATTGCTGAACGAGTACCGGGACGGGACTTTGTTGTTTACCATCAGTAATCAGAAGATCTGGACGAAGCCTGCCGGAGAGCAAGCTGAATTGGAAGAGGCCTGGATCAAGGAACTGAAAGGGAAATATCCGGTTGAAATCAATTGGGAGGCACTGAGAAAGGCCGTTAAAAGCAAATAGGCAATCATGAGGACGGGTTTTTACATGCTCTTTGGCTTGATAGGCCTGGGCGGTTGTACACAGAATGCGACCATCCAGCAAAGGGGGATGTTGGTGAAAGTCAACGATAGGACCCTGGCCAAAGAGGAAGTCTTGTCTGTCCTCCCCAAGCACATTTCTTCCGCGGACAGCCTGTTGTGGGCAGAGAGTTACATCAAGCAGTGGGTCAAGGATAACCTGGTCTATGATGTCGCCCTCCGGAACCTGGACGAGGAGAACCAGGCGGAAATCGACCGCCTGGTAGATTCATACAGGCGTTCGCTGGTCCGCTACCGGTATCAAGAGCAATTGATACACGAACGGCTGTCGGCCGATATAACGGAAGAAGAGAAGCGGCAGTTCTATGACGCGAACCGGGAACGGTTTGCCTTGGACCATGGCCTGGTGAAAGGGCTCTTCCTGAAGATCCCGGTTGATGCGCCGAACCTGGGCGAGGTGAAGAAATGGTATCGGTCAACATCCGAGGCGGCCATAGAGAAAATAGAGAAGTACAGCGTCCAGAACGCGGCCGTCTATGAATATTTCTATGACAAGTGGGTCAGCTTTGACGAGGTATTCGTGAATATTCCCGTCCAGGTGGCCAATGAGAACGAGTTCTTGCGGACGCATTCGTTTGTTGAAACGGCCGACAGCAGCTTCTGCTATTTGCTGAATATCGGGGAATACGTGGCGAAAGGGGAAATAGCCCCGTTTGAATATGCCGGCACGCAAATATCGGACATGCTTGTGAATCAGCGGAAGGCTCGATTCCTGAAAGAGTTTGAAGAAGAATTATATAATGATGCAATTCGGGACGGGAATGTGGTTTTTGGCGCAGGAATGCCTTGATTTGCGAAAAAGAGAGGATGCTATGATGAAAAAGGTTTTACTTGCAGTTTTTCTGGCGGGCTTTTCATGGTTGGCAAAGGCGCAGGATAATGTGATTGACGAGATTGTGTGGGTTGTTGGCGACGATGCCATCTTGCGCTCGGATGTCGAGGCGCAGCGTTTGTACCTCCTGAACGCGGGGGAACGCCTGCAGGGTGACCCGTATTGCTTCATCCCGGAGCAGATAGCGATCCAGAAGCTCTACCTGAACCAGGCCAAGATCGACAGCGTGGAGGTCTCGGACTCCGATGTGATACAAAGCGTGGATCAATGGATCAACAGCGCCATCGGGGAGATCGGCTCCAAGGAAAAGGTGGAAGAGTATTTCAACAAGAAGATCTCCCAGATCCGCGAAGAGCGCATCGAGATGACCCGCGAACAGATGATCGTGCAGGAGATGCAGAGGAAGCTGGTGGGCGAAATCAAGCTGACCCCCGCCGATGTGCGGAAGTATTACAACCGGCTGCCGCAAGACAGCCTCCCCAACATCCCGTTGACGGTCGAGGTGCAGATCATCACCGTCGAGCCGAAGATCCCGTTTGAAGAGACGGACGCCATCAAAGCCCGCCTGCGCGAATTCACGGAGCAGGTCAATACGGGCAAGATAGAGTTCTCGACGCTGGCCCGCATGTATTCGGAAGACCCCGCGTCGGCGGCCCGCGGCGGCGAGCTGGGCTTCATGAGCAAGGCGCAGTTGCTGCCGGAGTTTGCGAACGTGGCGTTCAACCTCAAAGACTCGAAGCACATCTCGCAGATCGTGCAGACCGAATACGGCTTCCACATCATCCAGCTGATTGAAAAGCGCGGCGACCGCATCAATTGCCGCCACATCCTGCTGAAGCCGGAGGTATCGGAGAAGGAGCTGCTGGCGGCGACGACCCGCCTCGACTCCATCTACGCGAACATCATGGACAACAAGTTCTCCTTCGAGGAGGCGGCCACCTTCCTCTCCTACGACAAGGACACCCGCAACAACAAGGGCCTGATGGTGAACACCGATTACGAAAGCTCCAACTCGGGCACCCCGCGTTTCGAGCTGCACGAGCTGCCGCAGGAAGTGGGCAAGATCGTTTACGACATGAAGGTGGGCGAGATCTCCAAGCCCTTCCGCATGATTACCAAATCCCAGAAGGAAGTGGTCGCCATCATCAAGCTGAGGGCCCGCACGGAGGCGCACAAGGCGAACATTGCCGACGACTACCAGGCCTTGAGGACCATTGTAGAAAACAGGAAAAAGGAAGAGCTGCTCGACAACTGGATACGCACGCAGCAGAAGACGACCTACATACGCATCAGCGAGGGATGGCAGAACTGCGACTTCCGTTTTCCGGACTGGGTGAAAGAGAAAGAATGAGACCGACGAGCCTGTTCCCCTTCCTGCTGCTTTCCCTGTGCGCCTCTTCGTGGACGCTTGCCGCCCAGGAGCAGGATTCCGTCCCCGCCGTGAAGACGAAGGTCTATCTGGAACATGCCAACACCTTGTCGTTCGACCAGGACCTCAACCCGGACGCGCAGATCCTGACGGGCGACGTGTGCTTCCGGCACGACAGCTCCTACATGTATTGCGACAGCGCCTGCTTCTACGAGGCCAGCAACTCCCTGGAGGCCTTCAGCAACGTGCGGATGGAACAGGGAGACACCCTCTTCGTTTACGGGCAGTACCTCTATTACGACGGGAACACGCGGATTGCCCGGCTGCGCGAGCTGGTGCGCATGGAGAACGGGCAGGTGACCCTCTTCACCGACAGCCTCAACTACGAGCGGATACCGAACATCGGCTACTACTTCGAGGGAGGCATGATTGTCGATTCGCTCAACCAGCTCTCTTCCTACTACGGGCGCTACAGCCCCGACACCAAGCTGGCGGTCTTCAACGACAGCGTCAGGCTCGAGAACCCCAACTTCACCCTCTACTCCGACACCCTCCACTACAACACGGAATCCAAGATCTCCACCATCCTCGGGCCCTCGGTCATCGTCTCCGACAGCGGCACCATCCATTCCTCGAGGGGATGGTACGACACGGTGAACGACAACGCCATGCTCTTCGACCGCTCGGAGGTGGCCTCGGGCAACCGCTTCCTGACGGGCGACACCATCGTGTATGACCGGACGAGGGGCTTCGGGGAGGTCTTCGGCAACATGGGCGTCCGCGACACCCTGCAGCGGATGACCCTCCTCGGCAACTACGGCTACTACGACGACAGGACGGGCTACGCCTTCGCCACCGACAGCGCGCGCTGCCTCGAATACTCGCAGGGAGACACCCTCTACCTCCATGCCGACACCCTGGAGATGCTGACGGTCGATTCGGCCTACCGCGAGGTGAAGGCCTACCACGGCGTGCGCTTCTACCGCACCGACATACAGGGCGTGTGCGACTCCATGCAGTTCGATTCGCGCGACTCCATCCTCTACATGTACGACGACCCCGTCCTCTGGAACGAGGGCTACCAGATCTACGGCGACACCATCCTCATCTACATGGCCGACAGCGCCATCGACCACGCCCACGTCCAGCAGTTCGCCTTCGCCATCCAGCAGATAGACACGGGCCTCTACTACAACCAGCTCAGGGGCAACGACCTCAAGGCCTACTTCAACGGGAGGGAGGTCAGGCAGATCGACGTAGCAGGGAACGCCGAATCCATCTTCTACCCCTTCGAGAAAGACAGCTCCATGGTCGGCATGAACGCCACGAAGAGCGGATACCTCACGATATGGCTGAAAGAAAACAAGCTCGACAAGCTGAAGATATGGCCCAGCCCCGAAGGCACCATGACCCCCATCCCCGACCTCAAGCCCGAGCAGATGTACCTCAAGGACTTCTTCTGGTTCGACTACCTCCGCCCGGCAAGCAAGGACGACATCTACGTCGTCCGAAAGAAGAGGGTGCAGGATGCCCCCAAACGCAGCAACAAATTCATTCACTCCGATTAGACATATTCACATGGACCAGAAAACAGACGACATCGACCTGGCGCGCAACAGTTGCGTGCCGGTGTGCTTCCGGGTCATGAAGTGCAACCTGCCCGGACGCGAAGACCTCTATTCCGCCAAGGTGTTCCGGCGCGACACGCTCACCGTCGAAGACCTCATCGCCCGCATCGCCGAGAGGGGCACCGAGCTGCGCCCCGCCACGCTCAGGGCGGCCTTCAACCTGATCAAGAACGAGATATACGAGGCCATCGACGGGGGCTACAACGTGGACTTCGACTTCGGCAGGGTGGACGTGGGCTTCGCCGGGACCTTCGATCTGCCCTCGGACCACTTCGACGCGGACCTCCACCGCTTCGAGCCGCGCATGAACGCCTCGCCCCGGATGAAGCAGCACGTCGCGCGGCTGCGGGGCGTCAACGACACCGGCAGCGCGGTGCAGCGCGGCCTCCGCATCGACTATGTCGTCGCCGTCTATCACCCGGCCCCCTACGGCTTGGACGACAATCCCAACGTCATCCCCGCGGGCTTCGAGGGCGTGCTCGCCGTCATCGGGAACGGCATCCGCATCGAGGGCGGCGACCCGGCCAACGGCATTTCGTTCCACTGCCCCGCCACGGGCGAGACTCACGCCGTCCCTCCCGAGAGGATAAACCTCAACATGGCCTCGCACCTCATCGTCCACCCCGGCTTCGCCCTCACCGAGGGGGAATGGGTGCTGACGCTCACCACGCAGTATTCGAGGAATCACCGCATGAGCAAGAATCCCCGCCGGGCGGTCTTGCGTTTCCGGGTGGAGGCCCCCGGCGGGCAATGACCCGCCGCCCCGCGGCAGCGTTCCCTCCATCCAAGCAAAGGCGGCCCTCCTTATCCGGACAGGCTGCCTTTTCTATTCCCCACAAGATGCCCGTCCT
>CAYRFT010000016.1:0-11894 GCA_964423585.1 uncultured Parabacteroides sp.
CGCTTGCTATTGTTCCTTCTTCAGGTCCGGGTAGCTGACTCGGGTGTGATACATGATCTTCAATTTCTCGATGAATACTTGCTTGACGGATTCCACGTCGCGGAAGGTGAGGGGGGCGTTTTTCAGCAGCCCGTCGGCGATTTGCGTCTCTATGATCCTGTTGACAAGCTGGCGGATGCCCTCCACGGTGTGTTCCTTCAGGCTGCGCGAGGCCGCTTCCACCGAGTCGGCCATCATGACGATAGCCGTTTCCCGCGAGAAGGGGTTCGGCCCGGGGTAGGTGAACAGCTTCTCGTTCACCTCCCGGCCGGGGTATTTGTTCTTGAAGGAGTTGTAGAAGTACTTGGCCTTGCCGCGCCCGTGGTGGGTGCGGATGAAGTCGATGATCTCCTTGGGCAGGGAAGCCTTCTCGGCAATCTTGACACCCTCGGTGACGTGGCTGATCACCATCTGCGCGCTCTCTTCGAAGGAGAGGTTGTCGTGCGGGTTCTGCTGGTTCTGGTTTTCGGTGAAGAATACCGGGTTGCGCATCTTCCCGATGTCGTGGTACATGGCGCCTGTCCTGACCAACTGCGCGTTTGCCCCTATCTTGGCGGCCGCCTCGGAAGCGATGATGGAGACCTGCAGGGAATGCTGGAACGTGCCGGGGCAGGTCTCGCTCAGCTTCTTCAGGATGCCCGAATTGATGTTCGAGAGCTCCACCAGCGTTATCTTGGATATGTAGCCGAAAGTCTTCTCCAACATATATACCAGGACATAGGTGAACATGAGCAGGATGAGGTTGATTCCGAAATAGAGCATCGTCACCCAATGGATCTTGTTCAGGTCGGCGTCCTGGTATAGCCCGAGCCCGAGGTATGACAGGCAGTACGAGAGGAAGACGAAGAACGAGCACCGCATCAGTTGCGAGCGTTCGGACAATTCGCGCAGGCTGAAGGTCACCACCATGCCGGCAATGATCTGCAGGATGAGGAACTCGTGCGGGAACGAGGCCATCGTGGAACAGATGAGCGCCGTAACGAGGTGGGTGAACAGGGCCGTCCGGGAATCGAAGAACGTGCGGACCACAATCGGCACGATGGCATACGGGATGATATAGATGTTGAAGATGCCGTAGGAGACGCATATCTCGGTCAGGAAGACCGGCACGAAGATGCAGCACACCAGGAAGAAGGCGTTCCGCCGGTTGTGCATGAACTTGACGCGGAACAGCCACAGGTATAGCCAGTAGCAGAAAATGATGCCGAAGACGAGGATGATTTGCCCGGCAAGCATCAGGTTGTGCCGCTGGTTTCCGCCTGACTTGGATTCATAGACCGTCTTCAGCGAACGGAGGACGTTGTAGGTCTGCGAGTCGATGATCTCGCCGCGGTCCACGATGCGTTCTCCCGCCTGCACGATGCCGCTCGAAATCGGGACGCTTTGCAGCATCTCCTGTTTGACGCGGCCGGACATGTCGGTATCGTAGCTGACGTTCTCGACCAGGTAGTTGTTGATGTCACACGCCTGGAGCAGCGACCGGTTCAAGCCGGAGGGGCAATTGTTGATGATGAACTCATAAGCCGATTTGACGGTGAAGAAGTCCGACACGTGCTGCAAAGAAGAAACCGTGTTGCGCAGCAAGTTGATTTGGGAGTAGCCTTGGTCGTGCAGGCTTTCCTTGTCCTCCGGCGAGATGATGCCGCTGCCGTAAAGTTGATGGAGCATCTTTTCGATATACTGCATATACGCCGATGTCACTTGCTGGTTCAGCCGGTCGTTGTAGTCGGTCCTCAACTTGTCTATCTGGGCGGACTCGGTTTCCTGGTTCATCCGGTAGTAAGGGCGGAACTTTTTCAGCACGCTGTCTTGTTCCTCCTTCACTTGGTCGTCCGTCTTGTAAATAGGGAAATTGGTCGGGGCCGTCAGCAAGCCGTAACGCCACGGTTTCCCCTCGTAGAACTGATATTTGAACTTCGCCTCGCGCGGGAAAAAGTAAGCCATCAGCAAGGCGGCCATGATGAAAAATATAGACGGATGCACGTTGTAATTCTTGATATTCATATAGAGTTTGTTAGTTTATGAGTTGACAAGTCGGCGGGGCTTCAGTTGGCAAGGCCACCCGCGAACCGATGACCTTGTAATCAATGATCTTGCAATCTTGTGACCCCTTAATTCATTTGACGGCGAAATGTACGCAAAAAAGTTTATTAACAGAAAAAAAAGGCGTACTTTTGCTCTGATATTATTTAATCCAGTATGATTATGACACAAAGAAAGGTGAGAGTCCGTTTTGCACCCAGCCCGACAGGCGCCCTGCATATCGGAGGAGTTCGTACAGCTTTATACAATTATTTATTTGCCAGGCAAAAGGGCGGAGACTTGATTCTTCGCATTGAAGATACCGATTCCCAGCGTTTCGTGCCGGGAGCCGAGGCTTATATCATTGAAGCCCTTACTTGGTTAGGCATCCGTTTCGATGAAGGAGTGGGCTTCGGCGGGAACTATGGCCCTTATCGTCAGAGCGAGCGCCGGGAGATTTATAAGAAATATGTGGATCAGTTGCTGGAATCCGGCCATGCCTATATCGCATTCGATACGCCGCAGGAACTGGAGGCGAAGCGGAAGGATATTCCCAATTTCCAGTATGATGCTTCCACCCGCTTGCAGATGCGCAATTCATTGACGTTGCCGGCTGAAGAAACGAAGGCGCTGATAGATGCAGGCAATCAGTATGTGGTTCGTGTCAAGATCGAGCCGGACGAGGATGTGCACGTGAATGACTTGATCCGCGGGGAAGTGGTGATCAACTCGTCTATACTGGATGACAAAGTGCTGTATAAGTCGGCAGACCAGTTGCCGACCTATCACCTGGCCAACATCGTGGACGACCACTTGATGGAAGTGACCCACGTGATCCGGGGAGAAGAATGGTTGCCGAGTTCGCCTTTGCATGTCCTGTTGTATCGTTATTTCGGTTGGACAGACACGATGCCGCAATTCGCCCATCTGTCATTGCTGCTGAAGCCGGAAGGAAACGGAAAGCTGAGCAAGCGGGACGGCGACCGCTTGGGCTTCCCGGTATTCCCGTTGGAATGGCACGATCCGAAGACGGGAGATGTTTCGTCAGGTTATCGCGAAAGCGGCTATCTGCCGGAAGCGGTTGTCAATTTCCTGGCGTTGTTAGGATGGAATCCGGGGGATGACAGGGAAGTGATGAGCATGGATGAACTGATCAAGGCATTCAGCTTGTCCCATTGCAGCAAGAGCGGCGCGAAGTTCGACTACGAAAAAGGGAAGTGGTTCAATCATCAGTATATCCAGAAGAAAGACAACAAGGAGATCGCAGCGTTGTTCATGCCGATCCTGAAAGAACACGGAGTGGATGCCGCTCCGGCTTATGTGGAAAAAGTCGTGGGCATGATGAAAGAGCGTGTCAGCTTCATCAAGGAATTGTGGAGTGCGTGCGCCTTCTTTTTCGTGGCTCCGACAGAATACGACGAAAAGACCCGGAAGAAACGCTGGAAGGAAGACAGCGCCGCCCAGTTGGCCGAGTTCATCGAGGTCTTGCGTGAGCACGAGCCGTTTGATATTGAAAGTACCGAGAATGCGGCTAAAGCCTGGATAGAAAGCAAGGGCTACCACCTGGGCAATATCATGAACGCCATGCGCCTGGCACTGGTGGGTGAGGGCAAAGGCCCGCATATCTTCGACATAACGGAAGCCTTGGGCAAGGAAGAATCAATCCGCCGTATCCAACGTGCCATCGAAGTCTTGGGGTAGGCGCGGGTCGGCAACTTGCCTGTTTCCTGTTTGAATTTAAAAGCGAAATAACCATGTACAGCCTGATTATTCATTTATACTCCCTGATTATCGAGTTGATTGCCCCGTTCCACAAGAAAGCACGGATCATGCGTCTGGGGCAGTGGCGCACCAATCGTATCTTGCGGACACAGATTCAGCCGGGCGGGAAATACATTTGGTTCCATGCCGCTTCGTTGGGCGAGTTCGAACAAGGACGTCCCATGATGGAAAAGATCAAGGCGCGGCATCCGCAGTATAAAATCCTGCTGACGTTCTTTTCTCCTTCGGGATATGAAGTGCGCAAGAACTATGCCGGAGCCGATGTCATCTGCTATCTTCCCTTTGATACGCCCTACCGGGTGAACAAATTCCTGAAACTGGCGCATCCGGTGGCCGCCGTCTTTATCAAATATGAATTCTGGGGGAATTATCTGGCCGCTCTCAAGAAGCGGAATATCCCGGTTTATATTATTTCTGCCATCTTCCGTCGCGACCAACTGTTCTTCCAATGGTTTGGTGCCCCTTATCGGAAAATGCTCCATCATTTCACCCATTTGTACGTGCAGGACGAGCGTTCGAGGGATCTATTGGCCGAATACGGCATTCATAGAGCGACAGTGGCAGGCGACACACGTTTTGACCGGGTGCTGGAAGTACGCAACCAGTCCAAGGAATTGCCTTTGATTGACAAGTTCGTGCACAAGGAAAACGGCGAAAAGAAACTGACATTGGTGGCAGGCAGTTCCTGGCCGCAGGATGAACAATTGCTCATTGCCTATTTCAACAAGCAGGAGCGAATCAAGCTGATTATTGCCCCGCACGAAATCCATCAAAGCCACCTGGTGTCTATTTCCGTCTTGTTAGAACGGCCGTTCATCCGGCTTTCGGAAGTGCAGTCCGAAAAAGACCTGGAAGGGAAGGATTGCCTGATTATTGACAGCTTCGGACTCTTGTCGTCGATCTACCGGTATGGCGAGGTAGCCTATGTCGGCGGCGGTTTCGGAGTAGGAATCCATAATACGCTCGAGGCGGCCGTCTATGGCATTCCGGTACTGTTTGGCCCGAACTACAAGAAGTTCAGGGAAGCCAAAGAACTGATTGCCGCCGGTGGCGGATTCTGCATCCGTTCGATGGCTGAGTTTGAGGACAAGATGAACGAATTCATCCTGCATCCCGAAGCGATGCGGGCATCCGGGAAAGCTTCCGGCGAGTATGTCATCGGACATGCGGGAGCGACGGACAAGATCCTTCCCGATATTTTATCCGCTCTGCCCCGTTGACGACCGGTGCTTCAGCAGCAAGAGATGGATGATTGGCCATGCGGGGTCGTTTTCCCCGGGCCGGTTATCCGTCTTTTGTTTTTCGCACCCGGTTATTCTCCAGAAGATAGTGTTCGCCGCTTTCCGGGCATACCGCATGGCCCGTATCGTCGAATTCGAGGCGGCAGCCGCATTCGCTGACCCACCCGACCTGCCGGGAGGGGTTGCCTACGACCAAGGCGTATGGCGGAACGTCTTTGGTGACGACGGCTCCCGCTCCGATGAAGGCATATTCGCCGATGCCGTGCCCGCAGACGATGGTGGCATTGGCACCGACGGTGGCACCCCGTTTCACTCGTGTTCCCCGGTATTCATGCTTGCGCGGGACGGCGCTCCGCGGGTTGACCACGTTGGTAAAAACGCAACTGGGACCCAAGAAAACGTCGTCTTCGCAGACAACACCGGTATAGACGGACACGTTGTTCTGTATTTTCACCCGGTCGCCGATTTCCACTCCGGGCGCGACCATTACGTTCTGCCCGATATGGCAATGTTTCCCGATGCGGCAGCCCTGCATGATGTGCGAGAAGTGCCAGATGCGCGTCCCTTCCCCTATCACGCAGCCTTCATCGATGACCGCCGTCGGATGTGCTTCGTAGGTTTCCATATATCATTTGTAAAGTAAGAAGATGGTCGGTTTTTTGTCGAAATCAGGCAGTTCTCCTGCCCATTCCCTGACGGGGCGGGTCCGGATGCACTCGTCGGCGCACGTGATGCCGGATGCGATGCACAGCTTGGTGGACGGGCGGCAGGTGCGGATCAGTTCTTCCGCCAGCCTGCGGTTGCGGTAGGGTGTCTCGATGAAGAGCTGCGTCTGGTCCTCCGCATAGACACGCCTTTCCATCTTTCTGATGGCATCGGCACGCTTGGCCGCATCGATGGGGAGGTATCCGTGGAAGGCAAAACTCTGTCCGTTGAAGCCCGATGCCATTAGCGACAGGAGAATGGAGGACGGCCCGACCAGCGGCACGACGGGATAGTGCTCGCGCTGGGCTATCGCCACCACGTCGGCTCCCGGATCGGCCACGGCAGGGCATCCGGCTTCGGAAATCACGCCTACCGACTCGCCCCGCGCTAGCGGGCTCAGGTAGCCTGCCACTTGTTCGGGCGGCGTATGCTTGTTCAGTTCGTGGAATATCAGTCCGTCGATTGCGATAGACGGTTCCGCCTTTTTCAGGAAGCGTCGCGCCGTGCGCACATTCTCCACGATGAAGTGGCGGATGCCTGCGACGACCTCCCGGTTGTAGTCCGGCAAAACGCGCCGGTGCTCCGTTTCGCCCAATGTGGACGGTATCAGATATAATGATGCTTGCATAGTCCTATTTTCCGCAAATGTAGTACTTTTGCACGAAACAATCCATGCATGAATGGCACTTCCCGTTGATTTTGCCGCCCGCATGAGGGCGTTGATAGGAGATGAGTACGCGGAACTGGAGGAAGCCCTGGCGGCCGATGCCTCCGTCAGCATACGGATGAACCCACTGAAGTACGCCTCGCGTCTCGCGGAGGCTCCGGTCCCGTGGTGCGGCCTAGGCTATTACCTGCCCGGGCGGCTCTCGTTCACGTTCGACCCCCTGTTCCGGAATGGCACGTATTACGTGCAGGAAGCCGCGTCGATGTTCCTCGAACAGGCGATACTGGAGCATGTGCGCGGTTCGGTGGTCTGCTTGGACTTGTGCGCGGCACCCGGCGGGAAGTCCACCCACCTCTTGAGCATCCTGCCCGAGGGAAGCGTGGTGGTGTGCAACGAAGTCATCAGGCCGCGCTGCCATGTCCTTGCGGAGAATATCCTGAAATGGGGGTATCCGAACCACGTCGTGACGAACAACGACCCTGTGGAGATAGGCAGGCTGGCCCACTTCTTCGACGTGATGGTGGCCGACGTGCCCTGCTCGGGCGAGGGCATGTTTCGGAAGGATGCCGCCAGCACAAGCGAGTGGAGCGTGGCGAACGTCGGGCTGTGTGCCGCCCGCCAGCGGCGCATCCTCCGCGACAGTTGGGATGCGTTGAAGCCGGGCGGCCTCTTGGTGTATTGCACGTGCACCTTCAACACGGAAGAGGACGAGGAGAATGTCCGCTACATCGCCGACGAGTTGGGCGCGACACCCCTGGCTGTCCCGGTGGAGGAATCGTGGGGCGTGCGCGGGGCCTTGAAATACGCGGACCCGGCGTACCGCTTCTTCCCGCACCTCACGCGCGGCGAGGGCTTTTTCCTGGCGGCCTTGCGGAAGGAAGGCGGCAAGCGTGAAGAGCCTCGCGTCGGCACAAGCGGAAAGAACGGCAAACGGAAAGGGGAGGAGCGCGCCGCCGTCCCGCCCTCCGTCTTCTCGCACGTCCGCCTGGGCGAAGCCTGCCGCCCTGCTTGGAACGGGGACCGTCTCTTTCTGTTGCCGCCCGAGGTGCAGGCCGTCTATCCGTTGCTGCAAGGGAGGCTCCGCGTTCTCTCCGCCGGCATCGAGGCGGGCGGATGGAAGGGCAGGGACTGGATGCCCTCGCAGGCGCTGGCGTTGAGCACGGCCCTCGACCCTTCGGCCTTCCCGACGTGCGAGGTGGACGACGAGACGGCGCTCCGCTACTTCCGGAAAGAGTCCCTCGTCCTGCCTCCCGGGACGGAGAAAGGCTACGTCCTCCTGCTTTGCAGGCGGCGCCCCCTCGGCTTTGTGAAGAACCTCGGTAGCCGGGCGAACAACTTGTACCCGCAGGAATGGCGCATCCGCAGCCACGGCCTCCCCGACGACTTCCGCCGCTTAGAGTTGTGATTTTTCGTCCCTCCCGCGGCCTCCGTCCTCCCGAAAAACCCCTTTTTCATGTCCGTGAAGCCCTCCGTTGACCTGGATGCGGGCTTATTTTGGTTGAAATATCATTTTTCATACAAAATACAGGCTTATCCACGGAAAAGAAGCCCTGCGTCGGACTGAATAACCCCCTTTTTCGCATTGCCGGAGGCCTCCGCCGCCCCGCCCGTCCTTTTCGGGGACTTCCGGCACATATTTTCCGCATCCGTCATGCCCGTGTCCGCAAATATGAATACCTTTGCGCGTCAAACGAATGAAATCATGAAGAAAATCGGGCTCTTGTCGGACACCCACGGGTACTGGGACGACAAATATCGGAAATACTTTGCGGCGTGTGATGAAATCTGGCATGCTGGCGACATCGGCTCCGGCGAGCTGGCGGCCCGCTTGGCTGCCCTGCGGCCTTTCCGCGCGGTCTATGGGAACATCGACGGGCAGGAGCTGCGCTCGGAATACCCGCGCATCGCACATTTCCGGGTGGAGGAGGTCCGGGTGATGATGACGCACATCGGCGGCTATCCGGGGCATTACTCTCCCGAGGCGCGAAAGGAGCTTTTCGAGGCGCGGCCGCAGTTGTTCGTCGCGGGGCATTCGCATATCCTCAAGGTGGCGTTCGACCCGGTGCTGCCATGCCTCTACATGAACCCGGGGGCGGCTGGGAAGAGCGGGTTCCACCTGAAGCGGACGCTGCTGCGTTTCTGCATCGACGGCGGGAATGTCAGGGACTTGGAGGTGATAGAACTGGGCGACCGCTGATTCGCGGCGGGGGCACGCTCAGAGGTGTCTTTCCGCGTGGTAAGACGAGCGAGCGAGCGGGGCGCTCTCGATGCGGGCGAAGCCTTTCTCTTGGGCGATCCGGCGGTACTTCTCGAACTGGGCGGGAGGAATGTAAGCAGACACCGGGATGTTGCCGCGCGAGGGCTGCAGGTATTGCCCGATGGTCAGGATCGAAACGCCGGCCTCCCGCACGTCGTCCATCAACCGGCAGACCTCTTCTTCGGTTTCCCCCAATCCGACCATGATGCCCGTTTTTGCCGCGACGTTCCGCGAAGCGATATGGGCGAGCACCGAGAGGCTCACGTCGTAGCGGGCCGCACTGCGTACCGCCGGCGTGATGCGCCTGACGGTCTCCATATTGTGCGAGACGACTTCGGGGCCTGCGTCGATGACCCGGTCAACCAATTCTTTCTTTCCCTGGAAGTCGGGAATCAGCACCTCGAGCGTCGTTTGCGGGTTGGCTTGCTTGATGGCGCGTATGGTATCCACCCAGTGCGACGCGCCGAGGTCGGGCAAGTCGTCCCTATCGACCGAAGTGACGACGGCGTGCTTCAGGCGCATCAGCCGGATGCTGTCCGCGACGTTCCGAGGCTCTTCGGGATCCGGCGGAAGCGGTCTTCCGGTCGGCGTGTTGCAGAAGCGGCACGAGCGGGTGCAGATGTCGCCCCCGATGAGGAAGGTGGCGGTCCCGCGACCCCAGCATTCGCCCATGTTGGGGCATCTCCCGCTGGCGCAAATGGTATGCAGGCCGTGGGATTCCACGATTCTCCTCGTCCGGAAGAAATCTTCGTTCCCGCGGAGACTGGTTTTCAGCCAATCCGGTTTTTTGACGTGCCCCGCCATCCTTACAAGTTATCGAACAGGAAATTGGACATCTTGGTGTAGAGGTGGTAGCGGGTGTTCCCGCCCGAAATGCCGTGGTTGCGGTCCTTGTAGATGTGCATGTCGAACTGTTTTCCCGCCTGGACGAGCGCTTCCGCGTATTCCAAGGACTGCATGAAGTGGACGTTGTCGTCGGCCGTCCCGTGAATGAGCAACAGCTTCCCTTGGAAGTCCTTCACGCGGCGCAAGGGGGAAGTCTCGGCATAGCCGTCGAAGTTCTCCTGCGGCGTTCGCATATACCGTTCGGTATAGATGGTGTCGTAGTATTTCCAGTCGGTCGGCGGCGCGACGGCGATGCCCGCCTTGAAAGTGCCGTTCCCGACGGTCATGGCCATCAACGTGTTGTATCCCCCGAAACTCCAGCCCCAGATGGCCAGCCTGTCCTTGTCGATGTAGGGAAGCCCGCTCAGGGCCTGGGCGGCTTCCACCTGGTCTTGCGATTCCAGGATTCCCATCTTCATGTAGGTGCATTTGCGGAAGGCCTCGCCGCGCGCGCCTGTCCCGCGGCCGTCCACCGAAACGACGATGATGCCTTTCGCGGCCAGGTATTGCTCCCAGTCCATGTCATACTGGTCCAGCACCTGCTGGGAGTTCGGCCCGCTGTACTGGATCATCAGGAGCGGGTATTTCTTGCCCTCGTCGAAATCGGCGGGCTTCACCATCCAGGCATTCAACTCATAGCCGGACTTCGTGGTGACGGTCATGAATTCTTTCGGGGAGTAGGATTTGGCCGCCAACTTCCTGGCCAGTGCCGCATTGTCCTGAAGCACCCGGAGAACCTGGTTCTTCTTCGTCTCGTTTACTGTGATTTGCATCGGCGTGCTCACGTTGGAGAAGCGGTTGACGTAATAGGCGAAGTTCGCGCTGAAGTTGGCGTGGTTCGTCCCTTCCTTGGTTGACAATTTGGTCTTGGCGCCTTTGGCATCGATCTTATAGACGGCCCGGCGCGTCGGATTCTCTTCCGCGGATTCGTAGTAGGCCGTCTGGGTCGCCTCATCGTAGCCTAACAAGGCCGTCACATCCCAGTTCCCTTTGGTGACCTGCCGTTGCAGGACGCCCGTCGGGGAGTATAGATAGATGTGGGAATAACCGTCCTGCTCGCTGACGTAAGTGAAGCCGCTTTCCATGAAATGGATGGATGCGAGCCACTCCGAATCCACGTAGCACTTGTTCTCCTCTTTCAAGATCAGCTTGGAGACCCCGCTCTTCGGGTTGGCATAGAACATACTGAAACGGTTCTGCTGGCGGTTCAGGGTCATGACCGCCAGTTGCTCCGGCTTCTTCGTGAAGGCGATACGCGGGATGTATCCGTCGGCATCCATCGGGATATCCAGCGTCTTGGTGTCCTTGCTTTCCACATTGTAAGCCATGACGGTGACAGCAGAATTCTTTTCGCCGGCCTTCGGATATTTGAAGTTATGATAACCGGGATATAAACCGTCGCCATAAACCTGCATGGAGTATTCCGGCACCTCCGATTCGTCGGAGCGGACGAAGGCCAGCACTTTGCTGTCGGGCGACCAGGCCATCAGGTTTGTCACCGCGAACTCTTCTTCATATACCCAGTCGGTGATGCCATTCAGAATGGCATTCTGCTTGCCGTCCCTGGTAATCTGTATCTCCGTATCATAGTCGAACTTGCGGATCCATATATTGTTTTCTTTCACGTAAGCGCACATGCGGCCGTCCGGCGAGAAGGTCGGAATCATCTGCTTGCCCGGCTCGTCGCTCAGCGGCTTCAGATAATTGCGGCGCACGTCGTAATCATATACCGCGGCCTTCGTGGAGCGGCGGTAAATCGGCTCCACGTCGCAAAAAACCAGGATGCGGTGTCCCGTGCTGTTGATTTCATAATTATCGAACTTGCTGATCGTGCATTCCCGGGCCGTAGCCACATCGAACAACGTATCCACCGGATTGCCGGTGCGATAGGAATACTTGACGATCATCGTCCGCTTCGGATTCATGGCCGTGTAATGTTCGCCGTCGGGCAGCGACCGCATTTCTCCCGCATAGGCGATTTGCCGGAACTCCCCGCCCGTAATCTCTTTCAAATCTATCGGCTCGCTTCCTTGCTGAGCCCGGCTTCCGGCCACGCAAGCCGAAAACAGCAGTAGCATACTGATTTGTTTCATATTCATTCTTCCCATGATGACTAATGTTTTTTCAGAGGGCAAATATAGGCATTTATCGCAAAACAGGTTTGTCCCGTCGCCCATTTCCGTCCAGATTTTGAAAGTAAAATTACCTGTTTTTGGTCCCGTCGAACACTTCGACGGCACTGCTTTTTCATTTTTGGCCTTCTGAAATTTTTCAGAAGCACTACTTTTCTATTTTT
>CAYRFT010000017.1:0-7642 GCA_964423585.1 uncultured Parabacteroides sp.
GGGCGGAATATGCCCGATTCGTGCTATCTTTGCCCCCGCAAGAACAAACAAAACGGAAAAATCAGGGACATGAAAGATTTCGCATCATTGATTAAAGGCAGGAGGAGCGCGCGGAGATTTACCGGCCGCCCGCTGGACCCCGGGCAGGTGACCGCCATCCTGAAGGCCGGGCTGATGGCGCCTTCCTCGAAGCGGAAAAACCCGTGGCAGTTCGTCGTGGTGGAAGACAAGGGGATGCTGGGGAAGCTGGCGGCCTGCAAGCCTTACGGGTCGGCCTTCCTGGGGGGCTGCGCCTTGGCCGTGGCCGTCTTGGCCGACGCGGCGGAAAGCGACGTGTGGATAGAGGACGCCTCCATCGCCTCCATCTTCATGCAGTTGCAGGCGGAAGACCTCGGGCTGGGCAGTTGCTGGTGCCAGGTCAGGAACAGGCAGGCGGCGGACGGCGGGGATGCCTCCCGGTACATACGGGAACTGCTGGACATCCCCTCCTCGATGGAAGTGCTGTCGGTCGTGGGCTTCGGCCACAGGGAGCAGCCCGGCAAGCCTTTCGACGAATCGCGCCTGCAGTGGGAAAAGATACATTTGGGCACTTGGAAAAATGAGCATGATACCTTATGATTTGAGAAAGATAAAGGGCTTCGTCTTCGACGTGGACGGCGTGCTGTCCCGCGAGGTCATCCCCCTGTCGCCCGCGGGCGACCCGATGCGCACCGTGAACATAAAAGACGGCTATGCCCTGCAGTTGGCCGTGAAGGCGGGGTACGAAGTCGCGATCATCACCGGCGCATACAGCGAGGCCGTGCGCGTGCGCTTCGAGCGGCTGGGCATCCGCCATATTTACATGCGGAGCGCGGTCAAGGTGCACGACTATCGTGATTTCTTGCGGAAGACAGGGCTGAAGCCGGAGGAGGTAGCCTACTGCGGGGACGACATTCCCGACTATGAGGTGATGCGGGAGGCCGGGCTCCCGGTCGCGCCGGCCGACGCGGCCCCGGAAATCAAGCAAGTCGCCAGGTATGTGTGCCGGAAAAACGGAGGCGACGGCATCGCCCGCGACGTAATCGAACAGACGATGAAGGCGCAGGGCTGCTGGATGGAAGGAGAGGCGTTCGGGTGGTAAAACCGCAAACAGGCATGGCGCTATGTTGGAAAATCTGGCTGCATATCGGATTGTGTTGGCCTCCAATTCCCCGCGGAGGAGGGAATTGCTGGCGGGGTTGGACCTCTCCTTTGAAATACGTGTGATTCCGGGGTTGGAGGAAAATCCTCCGTCATCCTTGCCGCCCCAAGAGATACCGCTCTTCCTCTCCAAACAGAAGGCGGAGGCCTATCTGCCCGCACTGGAAGACCAGGTCTTGCTGATAACCGCCGATACCATTGTCTGGGACGGGGCGGAGGTGATAGGAAAGCCAAAAAGCAGGGAAGATGCGGTCCGGATGTTGCGCAAATTGTCCGGGCATGAGCATCAGGTGGTCACCGGCGTTTGCCTGACGACTACAAAGAGGCAGGTGGCTTTCTCAGTCGCCTCTTCGGTCCGTTTTTCCTCTTTGGCCCCCGAAGAGATTGCTTATTACGTCGATAAATACAAGCCCTACGACAAGGCGGGTGCCTACGGGATTCAAGAATGGATTGGCTATGTAGGCGTTGAAGGCATTTCCGGCAGTTTCTATAATGTCATGGGGCTGCCGGTGCAGCGTCTTTACCAGGAGCTGAAGAAATTCGCATGAAAAAGTCTTGCTGTCAGAATGGATAACCGACGGCGAAGTGCCAGGCAAAGTTGTCAAAATTCGGTTTCCTGATAGCCCAGTGGTCTTTCCCCCGTTGCTGGGGGTCGTAGGCCTTCATGCCCGTGTCGAAACGGAGCAGGAAGAAATCGAAGTCCAAACGGAGGCCCAGCCCGTATGACGCGGCAATCTCTTTGTAGAAGCGGGAGAAGTCGAAATTCCCGTTCGGGTGATCCGGGTCATTATGGAATAGCCAGATATTGCCCGCGTCGATATAAGCGGCCAGTTCAAATTTCCAGAAGAGCTTGGCCCGGTATTCCAAATTCAGGTCCAGGCGGATGTCTCCTATTTGGTCGGCAAATGTCCCGGCGTATTCCATCCCCATGCTGCCGGGACCGAGTGAACGGACCGACCAACCGCGGACGCTGTTGGCCCCGCCGGCGAAATAGCTGCGTTCAAAGGGCAGCTTCCGCGTGTTCCCGTAGGGATAACCGACACCTACGCCGATGTGATAGGCCACCCTGTTGCGCACATCGATCGCCATGCTTTTGCTGAAGTCAAAATCTACTTTCGTAAATTGGGAATACGGTATGCCAAATAATTCGTACATGCCGTCCGGGTTCTTTCCCGCGTGCGTCAATTTGGAAATGCCGTATAGCAAGTTTCCTGCCATTTCAAAAGAAAAGCGCAGGGAATGGGTGTTTCGGAATTTGTTCTGCGGAGCATAATTGCTGAACGAATAGGTATAACCTGTACCCAGCACGAACTGGTCGGTGAAGTTGTACAGCCGGGTAGATTCAGGCAGGCTGTCGGCAAACGCCCGGTCTATTTTGGGCAGATGGATGTAGTCAACGTCAATCAATTTGAATACGTGCTTGGCTTGCGTGTTAAAACGGTCTTGCCAGATATAATCCCATCCTCCGGATAAAATGGCGCGCTGGTATTCCGGGCGTGTCTGGAAACTATAGCTCACTTTAAATTCCGTAGTCGCCCGCAAACGCCGGGTAATTCGATCGCTTAGGAATGGAAACAAGAACCGGGGGATGGAAATTCCCGTTTCCGCCCCGATTTCCCAGTAATTCCCGACACTGTTGTCAGATGATCCCAAGTTTTCGTATGCTCCCCTGATTTTGGCGGTGAAGGATTCCGAGCCTTTGAACAGATTGCGGTGCTGGTAATTGACGCTTGATGCAAACCCGAGGTCTCCGGCCGAGTTGGTCCCTTCCAAATCCACGCCAAAACCTTGAAACTTGCTGGGGGAAGTCAGGATGGTGCAATCCAGTTTCAGAGAATCATTCTCTTCAAATTCCTGAAAGCGCAGGTTGATATTCTTTAGGGCGCGCAAGCGGGCAAAAGAGGAATAGGTTTGTTCCACGGCACGCTCGCTGTATAGCCGGCCCGGCGTTAGATAAACGGAACGGGCCAATACGGATGGCCTGATGTATCGGCCGTTTCTCCCATATACAATTCTTATAGGGCCTTGGTGCAAAGTATCTGTCAGCTGGAGGGCATTTTCATTCTCCGGCTTTAACGGATCATAATCGGGCAGGATCGTTATTTTGTTCAAGTAGTAGGGGCGATGCGGCATCTCCTGTTTGTTTCCGTCGGGCAGCAACTTCCGGTATGGCTTCAGGTACATTTCCAGGTCCACTGCATTCTTTTGGAATGAACTGTCGGCCAGGTAAGACAAATATTCCTTGTTGAATCCGTAATAACCCCGGTAGCGAAGCTGTTTGACAATCCTGTCGCGTTCTTCATCCAGCATATCGCGGTCGAATAGGCAACTGTCTTGAATGAGGGAGGTGTAATCATCCGTGGAAGCACGAAAGGCATTCGACAGCCAGGAACGTTTCCTGGGTTTGATATGCGCGATGCTATCGATTACCGGGTCGTTCAATCTCATTTGATAGTTTCTGATTCGGTAAGGCTCATTGGAATGGATGGCATAAGTGACGGTTGCTTTCTTGTATTTGCCGGTATCGACGTTATGGGTGACTTGCGCATTTATGTATCCTTTGTTAATCAAGAATTGCCTCAGTTCCTTTTCAGATGCGGTGATCAGGGTCGTGTCCATAATGACTGGAGCTTCCCCCATGCGGCGGAACTGCTTATTGAACCAGTTCTTTTCATTCCTTCCGGACCAGTTGTACACATATAGCTGCCATTTCATCAATCCGAATACTTTGAAATTAGGACGTTGTTGGAGATAATCACGAAGTTCAGACGATTTGAATTGCTTGTTGTCTGAAATGATTTCGACTTTGTCCAATAGATATTGGTTGTCCGGGACAAACTTGGTGGAACTACATCCGTTCAATATGAGCGTGCTTGCCAAAACAAGCAATAGATATTGCAGGAACTCCTTCATTCGTATTTGTTTTGAATTACAAAAATAGTTGAATTTGCAGAATAATTCTCTATTTTTACGTGGCTAAAATGAGGAAAGATGCTTAGCAAAAACAAAGTAAAGTACATACGCTCGCTGGAATTGAAGAAAAACCGGATGGCTGAAAGGGCTTTTGTGGCAGAAGGGAACAAGCTGGTGACGGACATGCTTCCCTTTTTCCCTTGCAGGCTGCTGCTGGCCAAGCCTTGCTGGATGGCAACGCAGGGGGATATCCCGGCGGAGGAATTGCTCGTCGCTGATGAGGAGGATATCCGCAAGGCCGGTTTCCTGAAGAATCCGCAGGATGTCCTGGCTGTCTTTGCCATGCCTGACTGGCAAGTCGAAAAGGCTTTGCCGCAGCGGGAATTGGTCTTGGCGCTTGACGGAATCCAGGACCCGGGGAATTTGGGCACGATTGTCCGGTTGGCGGACTGGTTCGGCATCGGGCATATCGTATGCAGCAAGGATACGGCCGATGTGTTCAATCCGAAAACCGTGCAGGCGACGATGGGTGCCTTGGCCCGCGTGGAGGTCGGCTATACGGACTTGGCGGATTATCTGGCGGCTTGCCGGGAACAGGCAGTGCCGGTGTACGGCACTTTCACGGATGGCGAAAACATGTATGGCCGGGCGATTTCATCCCGGGGCGTCATCGTGATGGGGAATGAGGGAAACGGCATTCGCCCGGAGATTGAGGCGTTAGTCTCTGAAAAGCTCCGTATCCCGCATTATCCGCCTGCCCGGGAGACGGCGGAATCATTGAACGTGGCGGTTGCCGCCGCCGTTGTCTGTGCGGAGTTCAGACGAAGGGAGGGGATGATGCCGGATTCGGGATGAACGGGCTTCCTCTCCGGGGCGGGAGGGGCAAGGGCTTTCCTGCCGCCGGGCAAGAGGCCGGCGCTACCTGTAGTTGTAACGCATGAGGGAAATGCTGTCGGTGTAGATTTTATAGTATTCCATGTCCCGGTTGTTCAGGTAGATGAAACCGTACACGCGGCGGATGCGTTTGGTGGCGATGCTCTTGAGGGCCGTCTCGTGATAGCCGTCGCGCGTGATTTGATCGTTGACGGCCACCGTCGTGTCTCCCTGGTCCACGCAGATGCGGATTTGTGGCTTGTGGACGGCTTGCCGCGGCATTCCCCAGACGTTCATGCCCAGCTTGAAGGTACTTCCCGGCGGATAGGACGCTTTCGGCTCGATGTTGAACGTGGTCCCGTTGAAAGAGGCGTTGGGCGAGAACGTGAGATGGTTCCTTCTCGACCATATATCGACGGAATCGTTCTTTTGCGTGTCGATTTGCGTCCTTTCAACGTCGCCCAAGTCGCGGAGGCGGTCCTCGATGTCTTTGCCTGCCAGGTTGTACACCCGCATGTAGATGTCGAGGTTCTGCGCATACCAGACCAGCGAGCTGTCATATTCCGCCTGCGTGATGTGATGCTTTTTGAACACGGACTCGTATAATGCCAGCTTTTTGGCATCGTCCCGGTAGATTCCCTGGTCCGCGCCGATGATGGCTTCGGCGATTTCCATGTCGGCCAGGACGGTCCGCATCTCCTTTTGGGAAAGGATGCCTTCGGGGACCGGGCTGCAAGCCGCCAGCACGCACAACGAAGCCACGCCGTATATGAACCAATGCCTGCCCATGCCGCATTTATTTTCCCTTGGAACCCAGGCTCCTCGAGAACGTGTTCCGGTAGAACAGGGCAAGGAGGAATATGCCGACGCAGATGGACGAATCGGCCAGATTGAATATCGGACGGAAAAAGATGAATTCCCGGCCGCCCCACACGGGAAGCCAATCGGGCCACGTCGTCTCGATGAGCGGGAAATAGAACATGTCAACCACTTTCCCATGCAGCCAGCCCGCATACCCGCCTCCCTCGGGGAAGAGCGTCGCCACCTGGCCGAAGCTGTGGTCGAAAATGACGCCGTAGAAGATGGAATCGATGATGTTCCCGATGGCCCCCGCCAGGATCAGCGCGACGCAGGCGACGAATCCCGCCGGGTAGTCCTTTTTCACCAACGAATGGAGGTAGTATCCGATGAACACGACGGCCACGATGCGGAAGACCGACAGGAACAGCTTCCCGATCACCTCGATGCCGAAGGCCATGCCCGCGTTTTCCGTGAAGCAGAGGTAGAACCACGGGGTTATCTCGATGCTTTCGTGCAATACCAGGTGGGTCTTGATCCAGATTTTCAGCATCTGGTCTAAAAGAAGGAGCAGTATGATGATGCCTACTGCCCCTTTTCCCTTCGAGAGTTTCATTTGCCTCTTGCCCCTTGTTTCGCTTCGATGCTCAGTGTCGCATGGGGCACGGCCCGCAGCCTTTCTTTCGGAATCAGTTTCCCGGTCTCCCGGCAGATGCCATACGTTTTGTTTTCGATGCGCACCAGCGCCGCCTGCAAGTTGCGGATGAATTTCATTTGCCGCTGTGCCAGCCGGCCGGCTTCTTCTTTGGAAAGGGTGGTGGCGCCTTCTTCCAGCACCTTGAACGTGGGGGACGTGTCGTCCACGTCGTTCCCGTCTGAATTGGAAACGCCCGATCTCAGCATTTCATAATCACTCTTGGCTTTTTCCAGCTTTTTCAAAATGATGGCCCGGAATTCTTCGAGTTCCTCGTCCGAGTATCTGGTTTTTTCTGCCATGGCAATTTGATTTTGAGTTTAACATCCGTGTTTATTATCCCTAACGGCCTTTTGTGGGGGAAACCCCCGCCGATTTTCCGGCAAAGATAACATATTTATCTTGTCATCTGCAATTTTGCGGGGAAAAATGCCGGAGGGCGGGGTTTCCCCCGCCCGTCACGCGCGCTTCCCCGGGCCTGTCACTTCGCGTTTTTCTGTCCTTTGCTGCGGTTGAAGGAGGCGTTCGTCTCGTCGATGATGATGTTGATCTCGCCGATGAGCCGGAGGATGCCGGGGAGCTTCAGCTCGTCGGCGCAGAGCAGCTCGCTGGCGTAGATCAGGTCGCAGATGCGCTGGTAGAGGGCGTCCTCGCGCCGCCGCACGTCTTTCGTCGTTTCCTTCTGGTTGGCGAGGCGCTCGTCGGTGCGCCCTTCCGCTTCCTGGCGGTATTGCTTGTTGAGCGTATCGAGGGCGTCGAGGGTCCCTCCGAGGTGGAGGTTGCTGATGTCCTTGGCGAACTCTTCCTTGCGCAGGTCCTTCAGCAGCCCGTCGATGAGGAGGGTTTCCGAGTTGGCGGCCTCGGTCTGGATTCTCTTGTAAGGCTCGACGAGCGTCTCGAGCCGGTGTGCCGATACCCTGGATTCGGTCACGGGCGACCACATGCCGGCCTCGATCGTGTGGGTGACGCACGAGACGGCCTCGTCGCGCTTCATGTCGATTATCGACAGGACGATGGTATCCGACGAGGCCGTCCCTTCGCGGTTCCGGTCCACGAGGTCGGCCGTCGTCTCCTCGTATTCCGCCTTGAGGTCGGCGTCGATGTGCACGGCCTCCAGGCTGTCCATCGCTTTCAGCCTCTCCAGTATGCGGGCGTGGAAGCTGGCATGGAGGGCGTTGGGGAACA
>CAYRFT010000017.1:7742-11581 GCA_964423585.1 uncultured Parabacteroides sp.
GCGCCCGTTTGCCGGAAAAAAAACCGTGGCGGAGACCTTTTCCGCCACGGTGTCGGCTTTGATGCCAAACTTCAAATGGTTGTACGACTTGTGAAACGCACCTGACAAAGTGCTCACGCGGCAAAAGTAAGCAATCTTTTTAGAATAACAAGCATTCCCGCAAAAAAAATTTTTCTCAAGAAATTTTTTCCACTTTCACGGCCAGCGTGAAATCCTCGAAGTCGAGCAGGGCCGCGCCTGCAATCGGCCCGTCCGCCAGCACGAGGCTCCGTGCCAGCACCTGCGATTGGATGTAGTCCCGGTAGGCTTCCACGGCGGCGTCCGTCTCCGCGGAAGACGCGAGGACGATGTCCACCTTGTCGGTAATCTCGAAGCCGCTGCTTTTGCGCAGGTTCTGGAGGCGGTTGACCAATTCGCGGGCGATGCCTTCCTTTTTCAGCTCGTCGGTCACGGTGATGTCGAGCGCCACCGTCAGCCTCCCCTCGTTGGCGACCAGCCAGCCCGGTATGTCTTCGGAGATGATTTCCACGTCGGCCCTTTCCAGGACGGCCACCCTGCCTTCCACCTGCAAGGCGAACGAGCCTTCCCTCTCGAGGAGGCCGATGTCTTCCTGGCTCATCTGCCGGATGGCCTCCGTGAGGGCTTTCATGCCCTTGCCGAAGCGCGGGCCGAGCTTTTTGAAGTCGGGCTTGACGCGTTTCACGAGGATGCCCGCCGTGTCGTCGGCAAACTTCATCTCCTTCACGTTGACCTCGTTCAGGACAAGCTGTTTCACGGCCTCGATGCTCTCCTTCTGCCGCTCGTCGAGGGCGGGCACCATCAGGGTACGCAGCGGCTGGCGCACCTTGATGCCTACCTTGCGCCGCAAAGCCAATACCATCGACGAGACGGCCTGCGCCGTCTGCATCCGTTCCTCCAGATCCTTGTCGATAAGCTGTTCCCGGCACACGGGGAAGTCTGCCAAGTGCACCGAAGAGGCTTTCTCGCGGCCGCTCACGGCAACCAAGTCGCAGAACAGCCTGTCGGCGTAGAAGGGAGCTATCGGCGCCATCAGTTTGGCCACCGTCTCGAGGCAGGCATACAAGGTCTGGTAGGCCGAGAGCTTGTCGTCGGTCAGTCCGCCCTGCCAGAAGCGTTTGCGGTTGAGGCGCACATACCAGTTGCTCAAGTGGTCGCAGACGAACTCGGAGATGGCCCGCCCGGCGCGGGTCGGCTCGTAGTTTTCCATGAAGCCGTCCACGTCTTTGACCAGCGAATTGAGCAGGGAAAGGATCCAGCGGTCTATTTCGGGGCGCTTGTCCCGGCCTGTCTCCGGTTGCGAGTGGTCGAAGCCGTCCACATTCGCGTAGAGGGCGAAGAAGGAGTACGTGTTGTACAAGGTGCCGAAAAATTTACGGCGCACTTCCTCGACCCCTTCGATGTCGAACTTCAGGTTATCCCAGGGGGAGCCGTTGGTAATCATGTACCAGCGCAACGGGTCGGCGCCGTACTTCTTGATCGTCTCGAACGGATCGACGGCATTGCCGAGGCGTTTCGACATCTTGTTGCCGTTCTTGTCGAGCACCAGCCCGTTGGATATGACCGCCTTGTAGGCCACGCTGTCGAAGATCATCGTGGCGATGGCATGCAGGGTGAAGAACCAGCCACGGGTCTGGTCCACGCCTTCGGCGATGAAATCGGCGGGGTAATGCGAGCGGCCGTCCACCAGCTCTTTGTTCTCGAACGGGTAATGCAGTTGGGCGTAAGGCATGGCTCCCGAATCGAACCACACGTCGATCAGGTCGCTCTCGCGCTTCATCGGCTTGCCCGACGGGGATACCAGGACGATGGCATCCACATACGGGCGGTGCAGGTCTATCTTCCCGTAGTTCTCTTCCGTGTAAACGCCCGGCACGAAGCCCGCCTTCCTGTAGGGATTCTCTTCCATGAACCCGGCGGCGACGGCTTTCTCTATTTCGCCGTACAATTCTTCGACCGAGCCGATGCAAGCCTCTTCGCCCTCCTCGCTGCGCCAGATGGGAAGCGGGGTGCCCCAGTAGCGGGAGCGGCTCAGGTTCCAGTCATTCAGGTTTTCCAGCCATTTGCCGAAGCGGCCCGTTCCGGTAGATTCGGGCTTCCAGTTGATGGTCTTGTTGAGCTCGATCATCCGGTCCTTGCAGTCCGTCGAGCGGATGAACCAGCTGTCCAACGGGTAATAGAGCACCGGCTTGTCGGTGCGCCAGCAATGCGGATAGTTGTGCACGTGCTTTTCGATCTTGAAAGCGAGGTTGGCCTGCTTCATCTTCATGCAGAGATAGATGTCCAGTGATTCGGCAGCCTGTGCGGCCTTCTCGTCGTACTTGCCATCGACGGTGAAACGCGGGTCGTAGGCGTTCTTCACCCAGCGGCCCTCGTATTCTTTGTATTTTTCTACATCCACGCATGCGGCGACGAATTTCTCGTCCAGTTCGTCCAGCAGATAGAATTTGCCTGCCAGATCCACCATCGGGCGCGTTTCTCCTTTCTTGTTGATCATGAACAGCGACGGTATTCCGGCGGCTTTTGCCACGAAAGCGTCGTCGGTGCCGAAAGTCGGCGCGATGTGGACGATTCCCGTGCCGTCTTCCGTCGTCACGTAATCCCCGGCAATCACCCGGAACGCTTTGGCGGAGGCTTCCTTCCAGCCGTCTTCCGTCGCTTCCACCGGTTTGACCCACGGGATGAGCTGTTCGTATTCCATGCCGACCAGGTCGGCGCCTTTGTATTCCCCCGCCACTCTGAACGGCACCAGTTTGTCTCCCGCCTTGTAATCTTCCAGCGCGATTCCTTCGGCCTTCTTGTTGAAATGGGCATACAAAAGGGCCTTTGCCAGGACGACGGTCATTTTTTCGCCCGTGTAAGCGTTGTAAGTCTGCACGGCCACGTAATCGATATTCGGGCCTACGCAAAGGGCGGTGTTGGAAGGCAAGGTCCACGGCGTGGTTGTCCAAGCGATGAAATAAGGAGTGCCCCACCGTGCCATTTCCGGCTTCGGGTCCTTCATCCTGAACTGGCCTACTACCGTGGTGTCCTTTACGTCCCGGTAACATCCCGGTTGGTTCAATTCGTGTGAACTTAATCCCGTTCCCGCGGCCGGGGAATACGGCTGGATGGTATAGCCTTTGTACAAGAGGCCCTTTCCGTAGAGTTGCTTCAACAGCCACCACAGCGTTTCGATATACCGGTTGTCATAAGTGATGTACGGGTTCTCCAAGTCCACCCAATAACCCATTTTTTGCGTCAGGTCGGCCCATTCTTTCGTGAACTTCATGACATCTTTGCGGCAAGCCGCATTGTATTCGGCCACCGAAATCTTTTTGCCAATATCTTCCTTGGTAATGCCTAATGATTTTTCCACGCCCAGCTCCACCGGCAGTCCGTGAGTGTCCCAGCCCGCCTTGCGGTTGACCTTGTAGCCCTTCATGGTCTTGTAGCGGCAGAAGATGTCTTTGATCGAACGGGCGATGACGTGGTGAATGCCCGGCATGCCGTTCGCGGAAGGCGGCCCTTCGTAGAATACGAAAGAAGGACGGCCCTCCCGGATTTCAAGACTCTTCTGGAAGACATCTCCGTCTTGCCATTTCTTCAGTATTTCCTTATTCACATCCGACAAGTCGAATTTTGAATATTCGGCAAATTTCTTACTCATATCGTGACGTTGTTTGTTTTGCTGCAAAAAATTACGCGCAAAATTATATAGAAAACTTGAGTTTTCTGCACCGGCGGAATAAAAAGTCGGGCCCGCCGCGCATGCTCCGCGTGTAATTGGCGGAAAAGCGGCGTGGAAGATGCCCGATGAAGCAAAAAGAGGGCTTGCAAAA
>CAYRFT010000018.1:0-11246 GCA_964423585.1 uncultured Parabacteroides sp.
ACCCGCACAAGCCGCTGGTCCTTGTCATAGACGACAACAAGGATATGCGGCAGCTCGTCGGCGGGTTGCTGAATGCCGACTACAACATCCTTGCCGCCTCCAACGGCAAGGAGGGGATAAAGGCGGCGGTGAAATATGTCCCCGACCTGATTGTCTGCGACGTGATGATGCCGGTCATGGACGGCTTTGAATGTTGCAGGCGCATCAAGGGCGAAGTGTTCACCTCCCACATCCCGGTTCTGATGCTGACCGCCTGTTCGATGGACGAGCAAAGGGTGCAAGGGTATGACAGCGGGGCCGACGGCTATTTGCCGAAACCGTTCAACGGCGCGGTCCTCAAGTCTCGCGTGGCCGGCCTCATCGCCAACAGGAAACGCATCCGGGAATTTTGGCAGGGCGGGATGCCTGCCTCGCTCAAAGACGGGAAGCCCTCGCAGGCGAAAGCCTTGCCTGCCTCCGACATCGACAATGAGTTCTACGGCCGTTTTCTCAACCTGTTCGAGGCGGAGATGGGAAACCCCGCCCTCAATGTGGACGCGATAGCCGCGAAGATGGGCTTCGAGCGCAGCCAGTTCTATCGCAAAATCAAGGCGCTCACCAACTATGCGCCGGTCGAATTGATGCGCCGTTTGCGCTTGAAACGGGGGAAGATGCTGCTCGCATCCACCGAAAAGACCATCAGCGAGATTGCCTACGAGACCGGATTCTCCACTCCCGCCTATTTCACGAAATGCTACCGCGATGCCTACGGGGAAACGCCCACCGAGGCGCGCGACAAGCTGGCAAAGGCGTGAGAAGTCTCCGTTTTCAGGACCGTTTGTCCGTTTTCCGGCGGAAATGCCGTGTTTTTGCCCCGTTTCCCCTTTCTTCTCCCCGACGCAAGGGACTTATTGTTAATAAATCTGTCTGCGCGGTGCGCGCAAGGGGATTTTTTCAGAAAAAACCTGCCGTCGCCACCCGGATTTTGCTTGTCCTATCCCTCGCAACAAGGCGTTCCATGCGAAAAATGTTGCACGGGCTGTCAAAAAACGTGCATCATCCGGTTTTTGATAAACCCTGCAACATTTGTTATATGCCGGGTTATTAAAATCGGAATATTTTTGCGCACATTATCATCACAAAAAGTGCGGAAATGAAAAAGAAACTATTCATCAATCTGATTCTGCTGCACATTTTCACAATGGCAGCATGGGCACAGGACGTTACTGTGCATGGAACAGTGCTTTCGAATACCGACAAAGAGCCCTTGATCGGGGTGTCGATATTTTGTGAAGCAACGAAAACGGGAGCCACCACCGACCTGGATGGCAACTTCGAGCTCACGGTGCCGGAAGGCTCGCTCCTGCAAATCTCTTACATCGGCTTCAAGTCGGTCGAACTCGAGGCGCAGCCCCAGATGAACATCTCCCTTGAAGAAAACTCCGAAATGCTTGAAGAAGTGGTGGTAGTCGGTTACTCGACTGAGAAGAAGTCTGACTTGACCGGCTCCGTGTCGGTCGTGAAGATGAAAGACGTGGCCGACACGCCTACCGGCAATGTCGTGCAGTCGCTGCAAGGACGTGTCGCGGGCGTGAACATCACCACCGACGGGACGCCGGGCGGCCTTAGCACGGGGACCTCCATCCGTGGCGCTTCCTCCTTCCGGGGCGACGCCAACGGCCCGTTGTATGTAATCGACGGGGTGATGACCCGCGAGAACCCGGGGACAATCCTGAACAGCAACGACGTGGAATCCATCCAGGTGCTCAAGGACGCAGCGTCGGCCTCCATTTACGGGGCGCAGGCCGCCAACGGGGTCATCATCATCACGACCAAGCGGGCCAACAAAGGCGAATGCCGGATCACATTCGATGCCACGCTGACCCTCCAGACCTACAACAGCGGGCTTGACATGCTCAACGCCGACCAGTGGGGGCAGGTATATTGGTCGGCCTACAAGTATTCTTACGGCACCACCCCTCCCAGCTCGGATTTATATGGGAACGGGGCCACTCCCCAGCTCCAGCCCTACACCAACCTCAACGGCGTCATCGTCAATCCGCAGAATACGGACTGGGAAAAGGAGATACACCGTACCGCCCTGATGCAGACATACAGCATCGGCCTTTCCAAAGGAGATGAAAACGGCTCTTCGTCGCTCTCGCTGAGCTGGCTCGACCACGACGGCATCATAAAAGGCTCCGACTTCCAGAAAGCCAATGCCCGCTTCAGCTCGGATTACAGCTTCTTCGACAACCGCCTCCGTGCGGGCGGCAACGCGACGCTCAACTGGTGGCGGCAGCACAACGCTCCCGGAGGGGCCGAGGAGAACGCCATCAAAATGCACCCCGCGCGTACCGTTTACGATTCCGAAGGGAATTATAACGACCAAGTAGCCTTCGGGCTCAACGACACGCCCAACATCGTGCGCCAGATAGACGAAGAGGCCAACAACAAACACGAATACTGGCGCTTCTTCGGGAACGCCTATCTCTCGATTGAGCCCATCAAGAACCTTATCGTCAAAACCAACTTCGGCTTGAACTACCATAACGGGGCGGACAAGAACTTCACGCCCGCCAACCTGCGCGACCAGACGAACAACCTCTACCAATATTCGTCGAAGACGGTCGATTGGGTATGGACGAACACGGCCCAGTACAACCTCGACATCGAGAAGCATTCGCTGATGGTCCTTCTCGGCCTCGAATCCAAACGGAACCACTTCGAGGACATGTTCGGCGAGGGCAAGGGTCTGGAGATAGAAGACCCCAGTTTCCTTTACCTCGGCAACGTGACGACCAACAAGAATACCGGGTCGGGGGCCTCCAACTATTCCATGTTCTCGGCCTTCGGCAAGATCAACTACACCTGGGACAACAAATACCTCGCCTCTTTCACGCTGCGGCGCGATGCCTCCTCGCGCCTTTCGGACGACCACAATTATGATTGGTTCCCGTCGTTCTCGGCAGGATGGCGCATTTCCCAGGAGCCTTTCATGGAAGACACCCGTTCGTGGCTTACCGATTTGAAGATACGCGGCGCATACGGGGTAAACGGGAACGACATCATCGCCAACGATGCCTTCTATGCCAAGTACGCCATGGACCTTAACATGGCCGGCTACCCGCTCAATGGCGGCAACACGCTCTATCCCGGGGCGCTCCGCTCGCGAAGCACCAATCCCGACCTGACATGGGAAAAGACCTACCAGGTCAACGCCGGTTTCGATGCCTCGCTGCTCGACAGCCGCCTGTCGGTGTCTTTTGACTATTTCCATAAAAAGACCAACGACATGCTGGTGGAGAAACCGTACATCGCCACTATCGGGGAAGGCGGCTACTGCTGGTACAACGGCGGCTCGATGGTCAACAAGGGCGTTGAAATCACCGCCGAGTGGAGGCAGTCTCTCACCCAGGACTTCAGCTACAACGTCAGCCTGAATGTCACCGCGATGAAAAACAAGGTGACCGACCTCATGGACGACATCTATTATACGTGGGGCGGCGGCAACGGCATCGACAAGAGCGTCGTAGGCCAGTCTCTCGGTTCCTGGATGGGATACAAGACGGACGGGGTGTTCCGCACGCAGGAAGAAGTGGATGCCTATAAGGAAAAGTACAATGTCAGCATCGGCAGTCCCGGGATAGGACGCTTGCGCTATGTGGACACGAACGGCGACGGCGAAATCAGCGACCGCGACCGCACATGGTTAGGGACGGATCTCCCCAAGGCGCAGTTCGGCCTGAATCTCGGCGCGAACTGGAAAGGATTCGATCTTTCCCTCTTCTTCAACAGCATCATCCGCGATGCTTGGAACAATTCAAAGACCTATACCGATTTCTTCTCGCTTTGGACCGGGAACCACGGGACACAGCTCCTCGAGGCCGCCAACGCCTACGAGCAATATCTCCAGACCGGCCGTTACGGTTCCGACGTGCCCGCCCCGTCGATAGACAATAACAACAGCGAGAACGAGAGTTCGGAATATTACATAGAGAGCGGCTCTTTTATCCGCCTGAAGACGCTTTCCCTCGGCTACACGCTGCCGGAAAAGGTGCGCGAAAAACTTCGTATCAAGAACGCGCGCGTCTATTTCCAGGCGCAGAACCTGTTTACAATCACAAAATACAGCGGTGCCGACCCCGAAGGGCTGGGCTATCCCTATGCGCTTCCCCATCAATATACATTCGGCATCCAGTTCGGTTTCTAACGATTTAAATGACTACTAAAATGACATACAAGAAAATATTCACCATAGCACTTGCCGGCTTCACTTTGAGTGCATGCAGCGATAGTTTCCTTAGAGAAGAACCCCAAGGGCCGCTGTCGGAAGCCAATATGAACGATCCCGATGCCGTTGACCTGCTGGTCACCGCAGCCTACGCTACTTTCGGAAGCCGTTACGCGGACAACAACGAACCGCAGAATTGCCCTGTCACCAACTGGAGCTTCGGCGAAGTACGCGCCGACAACGCCTACAAAGGAGGTGGCGGCGAAACGGACATCTTGGAAGTGCACGAAATGGAAACCGCCAGGATACAGCCCAACAACGGCCTGCTCGACAGGAAATGGTTCAATTTGTATTGCGCCATCTCGCGCTGCAATTCTGCCATCCGCGCCCTCGAGAAAGTGGACGAAAGCGTTATCAAGGAAAAGAACACGCGCATCGCCGAGATGAACGTCATCCGCGACCATTGGTATTTCGAGCTTGTGCGCCTGTTCAACCGCATCCCTTATATGGACATCGATTTGCCCGAAAATGAATATGTCAACGTCCGCAACGACGAGTTTACGCGCGAGGAGCATCTGGCGCGCATCGCTGAAAACCTGCTGGAAGCGGCGGAGGATCTGCCCGAATCGCAGTCGGAAATCGGCCGCATCAACCGCCGCATCGCCCTTGCCTACGCAGCCAAGGTCAAATTGTACCAGGCATACCAGCAAGACCCGCAGACCAACACCGTGGCGAACATCGACAAGTCGCTCCTCCAAGAAGTCGTCTCGCTCATCGATCAGGTGCAGGGCTACAAACTCCTGGACGACTTCCAACAGCTCGACCTTTTGGAATATGAGAACGGTCCCGAATCGGTATTCGCCATTCAGTACTCCAAGGACGACGGCACTTCCGACGGCGGGCGCATCAACTGGAGCAACTTGCTCAATTCCATGACGGGTACCGGTTGCCCGTGGCAGGGCGACGGGTTCTTCCTCCCGTCCCAGGATCTCATCAACGCATATCAGACGGATGAAAACGGGCTTCCTTTGTTCGATTACCAGAGCCGTCCCGACTATGGCACGGTGGTGGTCGAAGATGCCAACAATTATCATCTGGAAAACGTGGACGGCAACGTGGATCCGCGCCTCGACTTCGTGACAGGGCGTCCCACCATCCGTTACAAGACGTATGCCGAGAAGCCTTGCGGCTTGTGGGTGCGCAACACCGATACATACGGCTACAACAATACCAAGCGTTTCTGGCTTTCGCCCGAATCCCCCGAGGCGAACCACGGCTGGCCTTGGGGCGCGTCTGCCCTCAACTGGCAGCTCATCCGTTACGCCGACCTGCTCCTCTACAAGGCCGAGGCGCTCATCGAAATGGGAGGGGACGGACTGGAAGAAGCGCGCGGGCTGATCAACAGCATCCGCGAACGTGCGATGAACAGCGCGTATGTCAAGGATTTCAACGATCCTTCCAAAGATGCCGCCCATTACAAGATAGGCCTGTATCCCGCCGAAGGGTGGACCCAGGACTACGCCCGTCAGGCCTTGCGCACGGAAATGCGGCTTGAAAAGGCGATGGAAGGCGAACGCTTCTATGACCTCGTGCGTTGGGGCATCGCCAAAGAGACCATGAACAAGTATTTCGATGCGGAAAAAGACAACCGCGTTTATTATCAGAACGCCGCATTCGATACCGGCGAGGAATATTTCCCCGTGCCTGTGGCGCAATACAACTTCTCCGGCGGTATCTATGTGCAGAATCCGGGTTATCCTTCATTTTAAACAAACAGGGGACTGTCCAAAACCGGACAGCTCCCTTTTTTGTTCTATTAAGAGACATGAAAACAGCCTTGTTTTACAATAAAAATGAATCTATTCCGATGAAAATGACAATGAAGACAACACGTTTGGCGACCCTGATGATAGGGGGAGCTTTCCTCTTTGCCCCGGCTGCCTTGCGGGCGACGTCGGACGGGGTGGAGGTGAACCACCTCGGCGTGAACAATACCCTCGTCAGGGTGACCGGCGACGGGCATTATCTCCTGCTTCCCGTTCAGGAGTCCAACGAGGATGCCCGCATCAATGTGCTTGCAGACGGCGACATCGTCGAGACAATCTACGTCCGCCTTGCCCGGAGCAAGACGGACTACACGGTGCCTTACGACCTGACTCCCTACAAAGGGAAGCATGTCGTGCTCGACATCGTGACACCGCAGAGCCGCGAATCCGTCCGCGTGGCCAAGGAGGACGCTTTCTGGAAAGGCTTGGAGCTGGCCGATACGCTGGACACCGCCAATCGCGAGAAATACCGCCCGGTATTCCACCATACGCCGCTTTACGGGTGGATGAACGACCCCAACGGGATGTTCTACAAGGACGGCGAGTGGCATCTGTACTATCAAAGGAACCCTTACGGCTCCAAATGGCAGAACATGACGTGGGGGCATTCCGTCTCTTCGGACCTTGTCCATTGGGAGCATAAGCCGGACGCAATCAAGCCGAACGGGCTGGGGACGGTGTTCAGCGGCAGTTGCGTGGTGGATGCCGCCAATACCGCAGGCTTCGGGAAAGATGCCGTAATCGCCACGTACACGTCGGCCGGCACGAGCCAGATGCAGAGCCTCGCCTCCAGCACCGACGGCGGCATGACGTTCGACATCTACGCCGGCAATCCGACCCTGACGCTTGAAAGCGAAGCCCGCGACCCCAATATCCTCTGGAATGAAAAGAGCGGCGAGTGGAATCTCGTCCTCGCCCACGCCCTCGAGCATGAAATGCTGTTCTTCACCTCTCCCGACTTGAAGAAGTGGACCTTGCAAGGCAGTTTCGGCAAAGGTATCGGCGCGCAGGACGGGGTATGGGAATGCCCGGACTTGTTCGAATTGCCCGTCGAGGGGACGGAGGAGACGAAGTGGGTGCTTTTGTGCAACATCAATCCCGGCGGGCCGTTCGGCGGCAGCGCGACCCAGTATTTCATCGGCGATTTCGACGGCAAAACCTTCAAGGCCGACACGGACGCGGACGGCAGCATCCCGACGAAGTGGCTCGACTATGGCAAGGACCACTATGCGACCGTGAGCTGGAGCAATGCTCCCGGAAACCGCCGCACCGTAATCGGCTGGATGAGCAACTGGCAGTATGCGGCCGAAGTCCCCACGATGCAATACCGGAGCGCGAACACGCTCCCGCGCGAACTGGGGCTGTTCCGCGCGGCGGACGGCGGGCTTTACGTCTCTTGCGCCCCTTCGCCCGAATTGGAGAAACTCCGGGACAAAACGTTCCGGCAGGTTGAAAAAGAGAATATCGGCGGGAAAGGCCTCCGTTACCAGCTCCCCGAGGCCCACGACGGCATCTGCGAAATCGTGGTTGACATTGATGCCCGCAAGTCGGAAGAGGTAGCGATGACGCTTGCCAACGAGGGAGGCGACAAGGTCGTGATGAAATACGATTCCAAACGCCATGCCCTGTCATTCGACAGGAGGGAAAGCGGCCTCGTGGATTTCAGCGAGAATTTCCCCGCCGTGACCGTCTCTCCGACGTATGAGGACAAGGGCGTGATCTCGCTCCGCCTGTTCATCGACCGTTCGAGCATCGAGGTGTTCGGCGACGGCGGGCGTTTCGTGATGACCAACCTCGTGTTCCCCCGCCTGCCCTATTCCACCTTGTCGTTTTCTTCGGAAGGCGGCAATGCCCGTCTGGGAAATCTGACAATCTATTCTATAACCGATAAATAAAAATGAATATGACACAATCAAGTATCACGGGGCGCAAATCGCTGCTGCTTCAGATTTTCGCGGTAATGCTCTGCTTTTTCGCCATGGGGTTTGTCGATCTTGTGGGGACGGCCTCCAACTATGTCCAAAAGGACTTGGGGCTTTCCGATTCCCAGGCGAATCTTTTCCCGTCGCTCGTCTTTTTCTGGTTCCTGATATTCTCGGTCCCGACCGGCATGTTGATGAACAAGATAGGACGCAAGAAGACCGTTCTCATCAGCCTGGCGGTGACTACCCTGTCGCTGTTCGTCCCGGCTTTCGGCAACACCTATCCCGTCATGCTGGTCTCGTTCTCGCTGCTGGGCATCGGCAACGCGATCATGCAGACATCCCTGAATCCGCTGGTGACGAACCTGATTTCCGGCGACAAGTTGGCCTCCACGCTCACGTTCGGGCAGTTCGTCAAGGCCATCGCGTCGTTCCTCGCCCCCATTCTTGCCGCTTGGGGCGCGATGCACGTTTCCATGTTCGGGCTCGGCTGGCGCGCCCTCTTCGTCGTCTATGCGGTCGTCGGTTTCCTTTCCCTCTCGTTGCTGGCGGCGACTCCCATCAAGGAGGAAGCGGCCGACAAGGCTTCCGGCATCGGCGATTGCCTGAAGTTGCTGGGCCGTCCGTTCGTCTTCCTCTGTTTCATGGGAATCATGTGCCATGTGGGAATCGACGTGGGGACCAACACGACGGCTCCCAAGATCATCATGGAACGCCTGGGCCTTCCGCTCGAAGAGGCCGGATATGCCACCAGCGTCTATTTCATCTTCCGAACGCTCGGCTGCTTCCTCGGCGCGTTTATCCTGCGTTTCGTCGCGCCGAAGATTTTCTTTGCCGTCAGCACGTGGATGTTGCTTGCGGGGATGGGAATCCTTTTCACATGCGACACGCTTCTCCCCCTGTATGCGGGAATCGGGCTGATAGGCTTCGGCAACTCGAACATCTTCTCCATCGTCTTCTCCCAGGCCCTCCTCCATGCGCCGCGTGAAAAGAACGAGGTCTCCGGGCTGATGATCATGGGCTTGTTCGGAGGGACGGTATTCCCCCTCGCCATGGGCTATGCCGCCGATGCCGCCGGACGGCAGGCGGGAGCGGTCGCCGTCATGACGCTGGGCGTCCTTTACCTGCTTTATTATACGTTGAAAATAAAAAAATATAACTGAACATACATTCAACCATCATGAAAGATATAGTCGTAGGAATGGGGGAGGCGCTCTGGGACGTGCTCCCCGAAGGAAAGAAAATAGGAGGCGCGCCCGCCAACTTCGCTTACCATGTCTCCCAGTTCGGGCTGCCCAGTTGCGTGGTCAGCGCCGTCGGGGATGACGCCCTGGGCGATGAGATCCTCGAGAACTTCACCTCGAAAGGGCTGAACTGCCTCATCGAGAAAGTGCCTTATCCCACCGGGACGGTGCAGGTCGAGATTGACCGCAACGGGATACCGCAGTACGAAATCAAGGAGAACGTGGCCTGGGACAATATCCCTTATACGCCCCGGCTTGACGACCTGGCGAAGAACACCCGCGCCGTCTGCTTCGGCTCTTTGGCGCAGCGCAACATCGTCTCGCGCGGGACTATCGCCCGCTTCCTCGACGCGATGCCGCGCGACGGGGAGAGCCTCGTCGTGTTCGACGTGAACCTGCGCCAGGGGTTTTACAGCGAGGAGATCCTCCACGATTCGATGAAGCGTTGCAACATTTTGAAGATAAACGACGAGGAGCTCGTCACCGTGAGCCGCATGTTCGGCTATCCGGGCATCGACCTCCGCGACAAATGCTGGATACTGCTCGGCAAGTACAATCTCAGGATGCTGATTCTTACCTGCGGCATCAACGGCAGCTACGTGTTCACACCCGGCAACGTGTCCTTCCTGCCCACGCCCCGCGTGGAGGTGGCCGATACCGTCGGGGCGGGCGATTCGTTCACGGCGGCCTTCATCGCTTCCATCCTCAAGGGGAAGAGCGTGGCCGAAGCCCATTCCGTCGCCATACAGGTCTCCGCCTTCGTCTGCACGAAGAAGGGGGCGATGCCCGTGTTGCCGCCTGAATATGTGAAAGGCAATCCGTAAAAAAGAAAGCCGGGCGCCCGCCTCGGCGCGCCCGGCCTCCTTTCCCCTCTCAAACGGGCGAATTCTTGTATTCGCCCGGGTTCAGGCCGGTGACGCGCCTGAAGTACTTCACGAAATTGGACGAATCGGGGAATCCCAGCGTCATGGCTATCTGATTCACTTTCATCTCCGGCGAGTAGGTCAGCATCCGTTTGGCCTCAAGGATGATTCGCCCGTTTATGATTTCCAACGGGGACTTTCCGCTGGCCTTCTTGATGTTTTTGTTCAATGTCCCCACGGCCACGCTGAGGGCGTTTGCATACTCCTTCACTTCGCGCATTTTCCTGAAATGGTCCTCCACGTGGTCGATGAATCGCAGAAAGAGATTGTAAGTGTTGCCCGCGTCTTCGTCATAGTCAGGCCGGTTTTCCCATGTCCCGTACCGTCTCAGGAATATGATCAGCGAAGACAGCGCCATCGAAAGCGTGTCCTGGTGGCCGAACAGCCGTTCCCCTTTTTCCCTCTCTTCCGCAATCGCGAGGATCTGGTTCTCGAAGGCCTTCTCCAGGTCGGGTCCCTTGATGTGGCAGATGGAAGTGCCTCTGTACGTGCCGAAGATCTCGTTCTTGATGTGCCTGCGCATCGAGTCGCTCAGGCTGTTCAGGAAGTTTTCCGAAAAAATGATGCCGTAGCCTTTGCACCGGTCCTGTAGCTTGGGCAAATGGACCTGCCCCGGCGACACAAAAAACACGGTCCCGTCCTGGATGTCGTATTCCTTGAAGTCGATGATGTGCTTGCCCGTCCCTTTCATGATCCATGCGATGAAATAGAAATTGTGGCTGTGGGGCACCTTGACCAAATCGGGGTCCGCGGCGGCCGACTCCCGTATGGTGCGGACTTCGAAGAATGATTTTTCAACGCGGTTGTTGGCAAGGGTGTATTCGAGCAACCGCTTTTTTTCCCGGTCTTTTCTCCCGGATTTCTCCATTTTTTCGGATTTGATGATAGGCAGCTTGTCCATAATGTGAATTTTTATGTGGTTTTAAATGAATAGTGCGGCAAATATAGCGATTTTTCGGCAGGTATTGGCAAATCGGCGGTATATAAGGACAGCGGCCCATATTCGCAGCAATTCCGCGCGGAAAAGGGGAGGAAAAGCCGCGGGACGGTCTGTTCCTAAACAGGAATTAACTTTCCCACAGTGGGACGATTTGTTCCTAAACAGGAATTAACTTTCC
>CAYRFT010000019.1:0-11082 GCA_964423585.1 uncultured Parabacteroides sp.
AAAAAACATCTGCGCCTGATATGCGGCACAGATGTTCATTCTGACAGTTTTTGAATCCAAACATGCGGGAACCGAAAACAAGGCTCCCGTGTTTTTGCCCGGCCTAAGCGTGCATTACCAGCAAAGGCGTATCCGTATGGAACAACATGCGTTTCGCTATGCTCGGATTCAAAATGCGAGCCAATATATTCCGTTTGTATGTCGTCAACGCTATTAAATCTATCTGTTTGTCGCGTACAAACTTTTCAATGGCAAGGAGCAAATCCCCGTCATCAAGGACCGTATGCGTGATATCGGCCTCCTTGTACTGGCGCTTGAAATACTCGCGGACGCCGGTCAGGCGGATTTCATTCCATTCGTCCCGGCTTGTCGAGATATTGAACAGGTGTATATGCACATCGTATCCTTTCATTACTTCCATAAAGCGGTCGAAGGCGACCAAATCCCGCTGGCTGAAAGAAGTCGCAAAGGCAATATTCTTCACGTCGCCCAAGTTCGTAAAAGGGACATTCTCCGGGACAGCCAAGACCGGAGCCTTGTTCATCTCGATCACTTCACCTGTGACGCTGCCGATCAGGTCCATGTCTTTTTGATCCTTCCCCCGGGTGCCCATTACAATCAAATCCGGACGATATTCCTTTCCCAATGCGATGATTTCTTCTTCCGGCAAGCCTTCGCGCAAAGTATAATCATATTTCACGGACGGGAGTTTGCCTTCCTCCATCATCTTGTCGAGGGTCGCGCAAATCGTCCCCATATCACGCTGCACCCGTTCTATCATCTGCCGCGAGCTTTCTTCGTTGGCCTGATAAGCCAGCGTGTCGCCAAGAGGAATGGTCGATGGGAAATACGGGCTGAAATACGCATTCATAATCATTACTTCCGCCTCGGCTTTCGCGGCATAGTGGATAGCGATTTCGCAGGCCTTCAGCGAATAATCGGAAAAATCGACCGGGACTAAAATCCTTTTTCCCCTATTTGCCATTTCATTTTCCGTTTCAGCCGGCGATTCAAGCCATTTGCTGTCTTCTATGATACGCAAGGCATGGGGCAAATCACTTTCCTTGATTCTCACCCGCACGCCGGCCGATATGACAGGCTGTATTTGGTTCACATTATGAATATACGCCTCTATGCCTTCCGACTCAAGAAGCATTTTAAGCATTTGAGCCTTTTCAAAAGTATGAATAGCCAATGTTATTAATTTATCTTCCATACTCGTTTTCATTAAAAGTGATTACTGATAAATATCGGTCTGTTTAAAAACTACGAATCCCAAGGCAAGTTTCTTATAACAGTCCGTTACCTTGAGATTTGTGTCAACAAAAAAGAAAGCGCCTCATTACGCTTCAGGTGCCGCAGCCTTATGGCTTTCTGCCAAAATCTGCATGGCACGATCAAGAATTATTGTGTCATCTAATACTACCAAACCGCCGTCTGGTCCCGGTTCTATATGGATGCCACAACTTTTCCCCTCCTGGAAATTCTGTCCCCCAAAGTAATTGCGCACGGTTTCCACAGAAAGCCCCAATTCATCTGCAATGCGATGTGTCGAACCATCAGGCAAGCTATCTTTAATCTTACGAAGTTCGTTAAATGTGATTGTCTTAGGCATGATTCATTAGTCTTAAAAGTTACACTTTTGTTAATTATTATACCGCTAACGTATGCATTTTGCTCGTAAAAGCCAAATTATTTGGAGAAAAACTTGATAAAAATTGTATGTTTAACGGCATATAAACCTATATGTCATTCTTATGGCATTACATATCAAACAAATAGATTAGCCAAAAAAATGGAGGATCAAGAAAGCCCGTCATCATTAGCAAACAAAGGAAATCAATGCATCCGGGAAACAAAATATGAATACATGCACCAACCATACTGCGACTGTGATGGCTTGCACTCTTTTCCCCTGGTACATATAGGCCGGATCCGAAAGAAAGGGATAAACCGAGGCACTTAGAAAATGATACCGCGCCCACATATATATATGGTAAGAGATATATCCGAAAAGAAGTCCTGACAATATCCCAGGAATAATATCTGATATGAAATGCACGCCTAAATAAATACGGGAATAGGCGTTGGCCGTCGCCCAGACAAAAAGTGTTACACCCAATAACTTATTTCGAAGAAGCAATGCCATAAACATGGCAAAGCCAAAAGCATTGGCGGCATGACTGGAGATAAAGCCGTATTCTCCTCCCCGATAGTCAAAGACGGTTTTTACCACATTCATAAAGTCCGGATGATGCGTCGGACGAAAACGAAGGAACAACGGTTTGCAAATGCCGGATGCGAATTGATCGCACAAGGTTATCGTCAAAGCGATTCCCAAAAAGATAAAAATAACCTCTTTCCAATTTTTTTTATAGGCCAATACAAGTATAGTAAAAACGGCTAACGGCAGCCAAACCATCTTGCCCGAATAAAGCCACATGACTTCATCCCAATAAGGCGTATGGCAGCCGTTAAGCGTGAGAAACAGATCCCGTTCCCATACCAAGGTTCGCTCTAACATGTTTTAAATCTTTTCAATGTCTTTGCTTGGCAGCCAACCAACATTGCCATCTTCCAGTTCGACTTCACTCCATTCTCCTAACGTGCTCTTGACAGCGACTTTGGTACCTTCATGCAAGACTACCAAATCCGTACCACTGACATCCGGTGAACTTTTCACTGTCGTACTGGCGGCAAAGACAATAGCACCCTGGCGATTTTCCAATTCATTTTTCTGGCTGAATCCAAAAACATTGGAAGAGATAACGATCAGCAAAAAGACTAAAGCTGCATAAAAGCCCAATTGCTTGAAACGTCTGATCTTTGAGAAGAAAAAGACAACCAAACAGATTATAAACAACAGGAAACAAATAATTCCGACTGTTCCCCATGTATCTGCGCTCGCAATATCGCGAACCGCATTAAACCAGTCTGTCAAGAAGAAATGTCCAATAGGTTCTATTTTATCGATAGCCCTGCCTTTGGCCATTTGCAAATTAAAACGAATGTCATTGTCTCCCGGCTGCAAAAGCAAGGCACGTTCATAATTCAGAATAGCCGGTGCAACTTGTCCATTCTTATAATAAGCATTCCCTAAATTATAATAGACGGCAGCAGACTCACCGTTATTCTTCAACAGCTCTTCATACAATCGAATAGCCGTTGCATAATCGTCTTTAGTATAAGCAACTTCAGCTTCTTTGAAGGAAGCGTCTTGTGCAAATACGGTCCAAGCAAAACACTGGATCAGAATTGCCAGCCATAATGTTTTAATATATGATCTCGTTTTCATCTTCCTTATTTTTTAATGGTATTTTCCATCCTACCAATCGCATCAACTGTCTGCGCATATAATTTGTCCATTGTCTCAGATCCTTCAGATAGAGCATAACGGGCAAATTCACAAGTGTTCAGAATGTCCATGAATTCTCTTGTCAATGTTTCGTCAACACCATATTTGGAGAGTTCCATCTCTACATTATCCTTAGTCAGTTCTGCTTGTGGTATATTCAGTTTGTCACTCAGATATCCCCATAATGCCCGCAGGACTTCTTCGTAAAATTCTTCTTTTTTGTTTTCTTGAAGTAACTTTCCTGCATTCTTCAAACGTCTGACGGCAATCTTGTTTGCTTTCTTCGTCCGGACACGTGCCAAATCAGAATTTTCCTTGATCTGTTTCCGGTAAACAATAAAGAAGACAACAAACAAAACCAATGGAACAATGTATGCCATAATGTACATGAAAGAACCTAAGAATAAATCATTCCGGTCATTGATGAAATGTATCCCTTTCGTTTTCAAGAAACGGATGTCTTGCCCTAAATACTTGACAGATTCTTTATTTGCAAAGTTAGAAACCGTTGGAGATGTCGAACTGCCTTCGTCCCCTTTCTCCACATGCAAATTGAAGGCTTTTGATGAAAGCGTCTTGTAGGCATTCGATTTCGTGTCGAAATAAGAGAACTGGATTGACGGAATTTCAAAATCGCCACTATATCTCGGGATAGCCATATATTCAATTGTTTTGCTTCCGGAAACACCTGCTGTTGTTGTCTTTGTATCTGATTCGATTTTCGGATCATAAATATCGAAGTCATTCGGGAATGCCACTTCCGGATTCTTTACCAACTTCAAGTTTCCGTTTCCTGAAATCTTCACTTTTACAGTCACTGCTTCATTGGCTTTTACATGATCCGTGCTGATATCAGCTGTCATGGCAAAATCACCTACCGCACCTGAGAAAGAAGCTGGTTTGCCAGAAGGCAATGGTTTGACATTGATAGTGGCAGACTGAGAAACCAATTTTTTATTGACATCCCGATATGTATCAAAGAAATCATCAAAGATACTACGAGCTTTCTGAGGGGTAGAAATACGAATCACGGCATCGTATGTGCCTTCCCCAATTGTCAACTGTCCTGAACGTTGGGGATATAATACAACTTGGCGTAAGTCAACTGTAAAATAATTCCGATCTTTATAATGGTCTTGTATCCATTGTTTGTTAGGCAAATCTATTTCTTGCGCCAAAAATCCTTCAAATTCCGGGAACTTCATTCCGCTAATCTGGCATGGACGAGCGGCGTACAATTTGAATGTCACCAAAAAACCTTCTTGTTCATATACATCATGATCAGAAACAATCATGCGAACAAAGAAATCATCATTGCTGATTGCCGTTGAAGAAGCACTTGCCGCCGCACTTGATCCTCCGGATTTATCAGGAGGAAGAACCTTTATGGTCAGGCCATTGGATGTATATGTAGCATCTTTCACCTTAATTGTAGCCGGAGCAATCGTAAAAGTACCTTCCTTTTTCGGCATCAATATATAGGTATAACTTACGGTTGTCTGACTGGAACTCTTTCCATTTACCCAACTATTGCTATAAGATGTCGATTGCGAAGGTCCCATCAATACTTCGAAATCCGGCATTTCCTGTACTCTCAAATCCTTTCCTTCCGCATTTACCACAAAACTCAGACGGAATTGCTCTCCCATCACTACCGACTGAGGGGCAGAAGCCTTGAATGATACTTGATCATCCGCCTTAATTTTCCAACCGAGTGCCGTCAGCAGATAGAATAAGAATAAAAACTTTCTCATTATCCCTGTAGTTTTATTATTTAGCTCCATTACCATTGTTTTTCCGTTTTACGACGTTGCTGTTGCCGCTGGGCTTTCTTCACTTTTTCCTGTGTATCTTTTTCATCCTGCAAGAAAGCATCCAACATTTGTTGCACATTATCTTGACTCATCTGTTCATTCTGTTGTTGCTCTTCCTGAGTCTTGTTCTGTTTCTGATCATCAGGCTGTTGTTGCTGCTGTTCCTGTTGTTCCTTATTTTCTTTGTCTTCTTGTTTTTCCTCGTTTTTCTGATCCTGACTTTGATCTTGATTCTGTTGATCACTTAATAGTTTTTGTGCCAAAGCCAAATTATAACGGGTCTCATCGTCTTTCGGGTTTAAGCGCAACGACTGCTTGTAGGCTTCCACACTTCGGGCATAATCTTGTCCTTTCATACTAATATTTCCCAAATTGTGATAGATCTCAGCCAAACGAGCCTTTCCTTCCGGCGTTTCTTTCATCTTGGCTTCTTGTCCGGCCAACAACTGATATTGTTCAGCAGCTTCCTTAAGTTTATCCTGCTTATACAAAGAATTACCCAAATCATAAGTTCCTTCTATCGAACGAGGATTCACATCCAAACTTTTTCGGTAAGCAACTTCAGCCTCTGTGTACTTTTCTGTTTTATACAACTCATTGCCTTCACGCACATGTTTCCGCTCTGCTTTTTGGGCAAATGCAGAATACATCATATTCCCTGAAAGCAACACAACAACACATATTATGGATTTTCGTATCAATTTCATTTTACTAAAGATTAAGAGAACAACTTTATTTTCTTGAAGATCCGGTTCTTTCTGTCGAGTGTCAATATGTCTCCTATCAGAAGAGACAATGCAATCCATGCCAAAATTTGAAATTGTTCGTCGTATTCGGAATAGACTTTGCTGTCCATTTCCGTTTTATTCATCTTCTCTATCTCTTGCTGCAAGGCACGCAATGCCGAATTGGTATTATCAGCCCGTACATACATGCCATTACCAACCGTAGCAATATCCTGGCACATCTGTTCATTCAACTTTGTAATAACCACATTGCCGGCATTATCTTTCATATAATTGTTCACACTTCCCATGGGTATAGGAGCACCTTTCGGATCACCAATACCAACGATATTCACATGAATGCCTTTATCAGATGCCATCTTAGCGGCTCCTACGGCATCATCTTCATGGTTTTCACCGTCTGTAATGACTATGATTGCCTTGTCTGATGTTTCATTCGGTGTAAATGAACGGGCTGCCAGATTAATAGCTGCACCAATCGCCGTTCCTTGTGTTGAAACCATTTCCGGACTGATGGACGACAAGAACATTTTGGCCGATATATAGTCGGACGTAATAGGCAACTGAGTAAATGCATCGCCTGCAAAAACAATCATACCTACTTTGTCGTTTGAAAATCCATCCGTCAACTTGGCCAACATTTGCTTGGCTTTTTCCAATCGGCTGGGTGATACATCCTCTGACAGCATTGAATTCGAAACATCTAAACAAACCATGATTTCGACACCTTGACGTTTGACGGTTTCTAATTTAGATCCAAATTGCGGACCCGCAATAACAAATACCATCAATGCAGTAGCTGCAAATAAAAGCCAAAACTTCAGATGCTGGCGTTTCTGTGAGACATCCGGCATGAGTTCAACCAATAACGCCGGATTACCATAACGCTTTACTGCTCTCCGCTTTTGAATGACGGCATAGATATAAAAGACTATTAATGCCGGCAAGATCAGCAACAGATACAAAAATTCCGGATTTGCAAAACGAAACATATCTTTCTGTTTTATGGAATATTTCTTAACACTGTATTTCTCAACAAAACTTCAATCAGCAACAAGACAAATACCAGCAAAGCCCAGTTCTTGTATTCTTCCTGTTTCTTACTAAACTCCTGTACGCTGATTTTTGTTTTTTCCAATTGATCGATCTCCGAATAGATTTCCTTCAGGCTCGAATTGTCCGTTGCACGGAAATATTGTCCGCCTGTCGTCGAAGCAATTTGTCTTAATACTTGCTCATCTATCTCAACCGGTATGTTTTGATATTGCACACCAAAAGCTGTCGGGATTGGATAAGGAGCCACTCCTTGTGTACCCACGCCAATCGTATAAACACGGATACCGAAAGTTTTGGCAATCTCTGCTGCCGTCACCGGAGCAATCTCCCCTGTATTGTTTACACCATCCGTCAGCAAGATTATCACCTTTGACTTTGCCTGACTGTCTTTGATACGACTCACGGCATTCGCCAAACCCAAACCGATAGCCGTTCCATCCTGGATGATGCCCGGTTGTACATCTTTAAACAGATTCAACAAAACACCATGATCAATCGTCAACGGACATTGTGTAAAACTCTCTGCCGCGAAAACGACCAAGCCGATGTTATCATTCTGCCGCCCGTTGATGAACGAAGCAGCCACGTCCTTGGCCGCTTCTAAACGATTCGGCTTCAAGTCTTCCGCCAACATACTGGTTGAGATATCCATTGCCATCACAATATCAATACCTTCCGTAGAAGAATTCTGCCAGCTGTTGGTAGATTGCGGACGAGCCAGCACGATTATCAACAAGGCAATTGCCAACACACGCAAAACAAACGGCAGATGCCGCAAATAAACTTTCCATGATGACATTCCCGGCAATTGGAAAGCTTCAGATGAAGAGACCTGCAAACTGGCCTGACTCTTATGTAACTTGTAGATGTACCAGCCGATCAACGGGACTAATAGCAACAACAAATATAAATATGTAGGATTTGCAAATACCATCTTATTCTTCTATTTTAGTCGTTTCACGCTGTTCTTCTTTCCCTTCCGTCTCTTCAGGAACTTCCTTTTCCGGAATCACTTCCTCGGGTTTTGTCGCAGTCACAAACATATAGGCATTTGCCATACTCCGGTCGTTTTCGTCAGGAAGCGGATGAAGTTTGGCGAACTTGACGAAGTCTGCCAATCCAAGAATCTCCTGCAACTTGTCATAAACCGGCACTGTTTCTTTTATGCCCCGAAGGATATCCAATATTTCCCCGGATGTCATCTCCATCGCATTGACACCGAAACGATCCACGAGATACCGGCGAAGGGTTTCTGTCAATGCCGTATAATATTCCTTGTTCAAGCCTTGCTGCCATAGTTTTTTCGCCTTCAATTCATCCAACTCTTTCATCGCTTGCTCGAAAGGAGGCAATTTAGGTTCGGCAGATTCCGAGAATGGCAAAATGGATTTCCGGTTCTTCAGCCGCTTGATTACATATATTATAATGCAAAGCAGCAAAAGTCCCAGCAACACGCCGTAAATGATCGGATAATAATCAGCCCATACAAAAGGAGGCTTCCACACATCCTTAATGTCATAAAACTCTTCCGGATTATTTACATTCACGGGAATTGTCGATACTTTCAAAGCCACCTGATTGGAATAGGCCGTATCTGTTCCATCGATCACTTTCAAAGGAGGAAGCAAGTACAAGGCCGAATCGAAAGAAGTAATCAGCAGATCCTGCTCGATCTGCAACCTGTTGTTTTCGATAACTGACGAATCGGGGTTGGAGACTTCCAGCACTTCGACTCCACGCATCAATGTATCCGCAGGAATGACGATTTGTACCGGGCGGTCCTTGTCGGCAGTAACCGACAAATGCAGCTTCGTCTGCTCTCCGATCAGGATTGCCGCAGAATCAAGCCTTACGTCAATCAGCGGCTGCTGCGCCTGGATCTTTCCGCCTGCCAAGCCGGCAACCATCGAAAGCACCCATATTATTTTACTCAATACATTCATGTCCTCTTTAGTTTCGTTTTTCGAAAAGAGCCATTAGGGATTTCACATAATCATCTTCCGTCCGAATGGAGATTGAATCGACACGGCATTTCTTAAATGCCGTATCCATTGCTTCCTGGCGTTTCTCCCACCATTCTTTATAGGCTTGGCGGACACGCGACGACGAAGTATCAATCCACTGTTCCTTTCCGGTCTCGGCATCCTTGATCTTCATCAGGCCGACCGATGGCAGCTCCGTCTCGCGCCGGTCATATACCTGGATGGCCACCATGTCATGCTTGCGGTTCGTTACCATCAAGGCATCCTTGAAGCTGTCCTTGTTGATGAAATCAGAAATCAGGAAAGCCGTACAACGCTTTTTGATGGCATTCGTCAGGTACTTCAGCACCTGGCTTATGTCGGTCTGCCGGTCCTCCGGCTGAAAATCGATCAACTCCCGGATGACATACAGGATGTGCTTCCTCCCTTTCTGCGGCGGGATAAACTTCTCCACCTTGTCCGAGAAGAAAATCACGCCGATCTTGTCATTGTTCTGTATGGCCGAGAAAGCCAGCGTGGCGGCAATCTCCGTCATGATTTCCTTCTTCATCACATTCACGGAGCCGAAATCGCGGCTGCCGGACACATCTATCAGCAACATCACGGTCAATTCCCGCTCCTCTTCAAAGACTTTCACATACGGACGGATATAGCGCGCAGTCACATTCCAGTCTATGTCGCGAATATCATCCCCGTACTGGTATTCACGCACTTCGCTGAAAGCCATGCCACGACCCTTGAACGCCGAATGGTATTGCCCGGCAAAGATATTACGTGAAAGGCCACGGGTTTTGATTTCGATCCGACGGACTTTCTTTAACAGTTCACTCGTTTCCATTGTCTCATCTTACTCATTGAAAATCGACTTGAAAGAAATAGGATGGAACCCTCCTGCTCCGAGTTATCCCCTTCCCCGATGCCAAGGTCAAGGCACTTCGACCTTGTTCAGGATTTCACTGATCACCTCTTCCGTCGTCAGGTTGTTGGCTTCGGCCTCGTAGCTCAGGCCGATGCGGTGGCGCAAGACATCATGGCAGACGGTACGGATGTCTTCCGGTATCACATAGCCCCTGTGCTTGATGAAAGCGTAAGCGCGGGCGGCCGATGCCAGGCTGATGGAGGCACGGGGGGAAGCGCCGAAGGAAATCATGTTTTCCAGGTTGGGCAACCCGTGCTCTTGCGGGAAGCGGGTGGAAAAGACGATATCGACGATGTAGCGCTCGATCTTTTCATCCAGGTACACTTCCCGGACGACCTTGCGCACCTCCATGATTTCTTCCTTTTTCAGGACCGGCTTGATGTCCGGCTTGGCGTTCGAGATATTCTGGCGGATGATCAACTTCTCCTCTTCCTTCTTCGGGTAGCTGATGACCACTTTCAACATGAAACGGTCCACTTGGGCTTCCGGCAGCGGGTAAGTGCCTTCCTGCTCGATCGGGTTTTGGGTCGCCATCACCAGGAAAGGTTCCGGCAACTTGTACGTCCGTTCCCCGATGGTCACCTGGCGTTCCTGCATGGCCTCGAGCAAGGCGCTTTGCACCTTGGCCGGGGCGCGGTTGATTTCATCGGCCAGCACGAAATTGGCGAAGACAGGGCCCTGCTTCACCTGGAATTCCTCGCTTTTCTGACTGTAAATCATAGTACCGATTACGTCGGCAGGCAGCAAGTCCGGCGTAAACTGTATCCGGCTGTATTGCGCGTCGATCAACGACGACAGCGTCTTGATGGCCAACGTCTTTGCCAGACCGGGGACGCCTTCCAGCAAGATATGCCCGTCGGACAGCAATCCGATCAGCAAGGATTCGACCAAATGCTTCTGGCCCACGATAACCTGATCCATACCCATCGTAATCATATTTACGAAAGAACTTTTACTCTCGATCCGTTCATTCAATTCACGAATATCTACAGTCTGACTCATAATGATAATTTATAGTGTTATTTTATTTCCTTTTTTATGCTGCGCAAAATTAGAAATGTTAAATCCGTATGTTGAACTTTTGCAGTTAAATAATACTAAACCACGCGCCGGCAGCCTTTTTTGCAAGGTGGGGCGGCCGATGCGGCGCTTTTCCGCGGCCGTGCGTTTTGCGGCAACGCCACAAATCACCTGCAATGCCGTTTCCGCC
>CAYRFT010000020.1:0-11044 GCA_964423585.1 uncultured Parabacteroides sp.
GGAATTGCACGGGGAGCCCGTGCAACAAGGCCGTTATGAATAATCCGGTTTTTATGTACCTTTGCATCCGGATTCAAAAACACGAAAGATATGTCAGTAGCAAAGAAAGACGACGACATGCGCAAGGTGACGACGCATCGTCTGTATGAAATGAAGCAGCGCGGCGAGAAAATCTCCATGCTGACCGCATACGATTATTCCATGGCCTCCCTGATAGACCAGGCGGGGATGGATGTCATCCTGGTGGGAGACTCGGCATCGAACGTGATGGCGGGCAACATGACGACCCTGCCCATCACGCTGGACCAGATGATCTACCACGGCCGCTCGGTGGCGAAGGCCGTGAAACGCGCCCTCGTGATAGTCGATTTGCCCTTCGGCTCGTACCAGGGGAATTCCAAGGAGGCGCTGGCATCGGCCGTCCGCGTCATGAAAGAGACCCACGCCGACGGCATCAAGCTGGAGGGCGGCTCGGAGGTGCGCGAGTCCGTCGAACGCATCCTGTGCGCCGGCATCCCGGTGATGGGGCACCTGGGGCTGACCCCGCAATCGATCAACAAGTTCGGCACTTATACCGTGCGCGCCCGCGAAGAGGCGGAGGCGAGGAAACTGGTGGAAGACGCCCGCCTGCTGGAGGAAATCGGCTGCTTCGCCCTGGTGCTCGAGAAAATCCCGGCCTCCCTGGCCACGCGCGTGGCGGAAGAGATCCGCATCCCGGTGATCGGCATCGGCGCGGGCGGCGGCGTGGACGGGCAGGTGCTGGTCATGCACGACATGCTGGGCATCAACCAGGGCTTCTCCCCGCGCTTCCTGCGCCGTTACGCCCATCTGGCGGAAGACATCATGCAGGCCGTCAGGCAATACATCGATGACGTGAAGCGCCGCGACTTCCCCAACGAAAAGGAACAGTATTGAGGCCATGTGGCAAACCTACGCCATCCTCTCGGCCGTGTTCGCGGCGTTGTGCGCCCTCTTCGCCAAGGCGGGCGTGAAGGACATCGACTCCAACCTGGCCACGGCCATACGCACCACCGTCGTGCTGTTCCTCGCCTGGGGCATGGTCCTTTTCTCCGGAAAGCCCGCCTCCCTGCGCGACATAGGCGGCCACACATGGGCGTTCCTCGTGCTGTCGGGCCTCTGCACCGGGCTGTCGTGGCTCTGCTACTTCAAAGCCATCCAGCTGGGGCCTGTCAGCCGCGTGGCACCCCTCGACAAGCTCTCCGTGGTGTTCACCATCATCCTCTCGGCCGTGTTCCTGCAAGAAACGCTCACCTGGAAAGTAATCGCGGGGGCCTGCCTGATAGCCTTGGGCGGCATCATGATGCTGTGACGCACGACATCTTCTCACGGCAAATCCGAAGCCGAGAAGCTGAACGGGAGGAGCGACGACACCGATTCGAGGACGCGGACCGTGTCCCTGCCGCACAAGAGGACCCGCATGGGGCGGCGTGAACGGGCCTCGCTCTCCGCCAGCACCTGGCAGCAAGCCCCGCAAGGCGAAACGGCCTCCCTCGCCCCGTCGTCCGTCCGGGCTATCACCGCCAGCGCGACGACCGGCACGTCCGGGTAATCCGCCCCCGCCGAAAACAAGGCGACCCGCTCGGCGCACAAGCCCGACGGGTAAGCGGCGTTTTCCTGGTTCGCCCCCGTGACGACAGTCCCGTCGCCCAACAAGGCGGCAGCCCCCACCCGGAAGCGCGAATAAGGCGCGTAGGCCCTCCCCGAAGCCTCCCAGGCGGCGCGGTACAGCCGCAGGTCCTCCCCCTCCAATTCGGAGACGGCCAGCACCGCATACCTGATTTGCATCTGTTGTTCTTTCATGACCATCCGATTTTTTGCGCCCCAAGATACGCAGAATCCGCCATACTCCAAGCGCGCCCCCTCCCCCAAAACGGAGGAAACTCCCGTCATCCCGCGGCCGGAGATTCAGTTTCTGCAAGCAAATCCTGTCCGCACCGATTAATTTTATATCTTTGCAGCTAAATTCAAAGTTTTCAAGCATGAAAATACAGAAACATGTTCTCCTGATAGCGTTGGTGTGGGTGGCCGCGCAAGCCGCAAGTGCCGGAATCCAGCACAAACTGGCCTCCTACAAACGGTACATCAACGAGTACAAGTCACTCGCCATCGAGCAGCAAAAGAAATACAAGATACCCGCCAGCATCACTTTGGCGCAGGGCCTCCTCGAATCGGGAGCCGGGCAAAGCGACCTGGCGCGCCGCTCGAACAACCATTTCGGCATCAAATGCCACGACTGGAAGGGGAAACGTGTTTATCACGACGACGACCGCCGGGGCGAGTGCTTCCGCAAGTACGGCAGCGTGAAAGATTCATACGAAGACCATTCCAAGTTCCTCGCCCTCCGCCCGCGCTATGCCTCCTTGTTCCGCCTGAACATCCGCAATTACAAAGGCTGGGCCAAAGGATTGCAGAAATGCGGCTACGCGACCGACCGGAAATATGCCAACAAGCTGATCAAAGTCATCGAAGATTACAAGCTCTACCAGTACGACACGGCCAAGGGCAAGAAAGAGAAAAAGTCGCGGAAGCCCGTCATACAGCATGCCATCTACAAAAGCCAGGGGCTGCTTTATGTCCATCCCAAGCAGGGAGAAACGCTGGACGACATAGCGAGGAGCGTGGGCATCAGCACCCGGAAGCTCAGCAAATACAATGAAATCCCTAAAGACTTCCCCTTGCAGACCAGCGACGTCATTTACCTGGAAAAGAAGAAAAGCAAAGCGGACAAGCCGCACTACGAGCACGTCGTGCAAATCGGGGAATCGATGCACGACATCTCCCAACAATACGGCATCCAGGTAAAAAGCCTCTACAAACTGAACAAAAAAGGCAAAGATTACATTCCTGAAGAAGGAGATGTACTAAAACTTAGATGAATAAGATAAAAACAGTATATTTGCAGTCCTAACAAAGATAAACAATGAGCGAGCGACGTTATAATTCACGGGGTGTATCCGCATCGAAAGAGGATGTTCATGAGGCAATAAAGGACATGGACAAGGGCATTTTCCCGAAGGCCTTCTGCAAGATCATCCCGGATATCCTGGGCGGCGACCCGGCCTATTGCAACATCATGCACGCGGACGGAGCCGGGACGAAATCATCATTGGCCTATCTGTATTGGAAGGAAACCGGCGATCTTTCCGTGTGGAAAGGCATTGCCCGGGATTCCTTGATCATGAACATAGACGACCTGCTTTGCGTAGGCGCAGTTGACAATATCCTGGTGTCTTCCACCATCGGACGGAACAAGCTGTTGATTCCGGGAGAAGTCATTTCGGCCATCATCAACGGGACGGAGGAGCTGTTGGCCGAGTTGCGCGGCCTGGGCATCGGATGCTATTCCACCGGGGGCGAAACGGCCGATGTAGGAGATTTGGTGCGGACAATTATCGTTGACAGTACCGTCGCCTGCCGCATGAAACGCGCAGACGTGATTGATAATGCCAACATCAGGCCGGGCGATGCCATCGTGGGGTTGGCTTCTTTCGGGCAGGCCACATACGAAAAAGAATACAACGGGGGCATGGGAAGCAACGGGCTGACAAGTGCCCGCCACGATGTGTTTGCCAAATACTTGGCCCGGAAATATCCGGAAAGCTACGATGCTGCCGTCCCGGAAGAATTGGTTTACTCAGGCAACCTGAGACTGACGGACAAGGTAGAAGGTTCGCCTGTCGATGCAGGCAAACTCGTCCTCTCCCCGACCCGTACCTACGCACCGGTAGCAAAGAAGCTGTTGGATGCCTTGCGCCCGCAAATTCATGGGATGGTGCATTGCTCGGGAGGCGCACAAACCAAAGTCATGCACTTCGTCGGGGATAATTGCCGGGTGGTCAAAGATAACCTGTTCCCTGTTCCGCCTCTGTTCCGCACAATCAAGGAACAAAGCCATACGGACTGGACCGAAATGTATAAGGTATTCAACATGGGGCATCGTTTGGAGATATGCCTTCCGCCCGAATATGCGGAGGAAGCCATCGTTATCAGCCGGTCGTTCAATGTTGATGCCCGAATCGTGGGACGTATTGAAGAGAGTGGCAAAAAGGAACTGATCATACGTTCCGAGTTCGGAGAATTCAACTATTAATCAATAATACCGACGGTATCGCTATTGCATCACAATATGGCATGTACAATATTATAAATGTGCTAAAAGAAGATAATGGCAGAGAACAATACATTATTGGAAAAGCTGAACGGATTGGTTTCCCGTTTTGATGAAATCGGGACGCTCATCACAGACCCGAACGTCATTGCCGACCAAAAACGGTATATCAAGCTCACGAAAGAGTACAAAGACTTGAGCGAGATCATGAAAGCGAGGAAAGAATATGTGCAATGCCTGAACGGCCTGTCGGAAGCCAGGCTGATGATGAATGAAAATGATCCGGAACTCCGGGAAATGGCCCGCGAAGAAATAGCTGCCGGCGAAACCCGGATTCGCGAATTGGAAGAAGAAATCAAGTTATTGCTGGTGCCTGCCGATCCGGAGGATGATAAAAATGCCATCATCGAAATCAGGGGAGGGACAGGAGGCGACGAGGCGGCTATCTTTGCCGGGGATTTATATCGGATGTACGTCAAGTTTTGCGAAGCCAAGGGCTGGAAAATTGAGGTTTCCAGTTTCAATGAAGGAGCAGCCGGAGGATTCAAGGAAATCATTTTCTCTGCAACAGGAGAAAAAGTATATGGGACGCTAAAATATGAATCAGGCGTTCACCGCGTCCAACGTGTCCCGGCCACCGAAACCCAAGGGCGCGTACATACATCCGCCGCGACGGTGGCAGTCTTGCCGGAAGCCGACGAATTCGATGTGGAAATCAACGAAGGCGAGATAAAATGGGACACATTCCGTTCGGGAGGTGCCGGCGGACAAAATGTCAACAAGGTGGAATCGGGCGTTCGATTACGTTATACTTGGAAAAACCCCGTTACGGGAGTAAGCGAAGAGATCTTGATAGAGTGTACCGAAACACGCGATCAACCGAAAAACAAAGAACGCGCGTTGACCCGTTTGCGTTCTTTCATCTATGACAAAGAACACCAGAAATACATCGATGACGTAGCCCGTCGCCGCAAAACGATGGTTTCTACAGGTGACCGTTCCGTTAAAATCCGGACCTACAATTATCCGCAAGGACGAATTACCGACCACCGTATCAATTATACGATTTATAATCTTTCTGCTTTTATGGATGGAGACATCCAGGATTGCATTGACCACCTGATTGTAGCAGAAAATGCCGAAAGGCTGAAAGAAGCAGAAATATAACACATCCTATCATTTACAACGATGAACAAACTGCAATTACTCGAAAATATCAAAAGAAAGCGATCGTTCTTATGTGTCGGACTGGATACCGACATCAAGAAAATCCCTCAGCATCTCTTGCAAGAAGAAGATCCTGTCTTTGCCTTCAATAAAGCCATCATAGATGCCACAGCCGATTATTGCGTGGCATACAAACCGAACATGGCTTTTTACGAAAGCATGGGGGTAAAAGGAATCATTGCTTTCGAGAAAACAGTTTCGTATCTTCGAGAGAATTATCCGGATCAATTCATCATCGCAGACGCTAAACGCGGGGACATCGGCAATACGTCAGAAATGTATGCCCGTTCGTTTTTCGGTCATAGCAAAGTAGATGCGGTAACTGTGGCTCCTTACATGGGCGAAGATAGCGTCAAGCCTTTCCTGGTCTATCCGGGAGCATGGGTTATTCTGTTGGCTTTGACATCCAATGAAGGTTCACATGATTTCCAGTTATCGGAAGACAGCAACGGAGAACGCCTATTTGAGAAAGTCCTGAAAAAATCCCAGGCATGGGCTTCCGACGAACAGATGATGTATGTAGCCGGGGCAACCCAAGGGAAAATGTTCTTGGACATCCGCAAACATGCCCCCAACCACTTCCTGCTTGTTCCGGGAGTAGGCACCCAGGGTGGAAGCCTGAAAGAAGTAGCCGAATATGGAATGAACAACCAATGCGGTTTGTTGGTTAATTCTTCAAGAGCGATCATTTATGTGGATAAGACAGAAAACTTTGCTGCTGCCTCTCGCGAAGCAGCCAGAATTGTTCAACAGGAAATGGCCGGTTATTTAAAGGATAAAGGAATAATTTAATAACGATATAAAGACGGCAGGCAATTGCGACAAAAACCTTTTGCCCGCGTCTTCCAAATGAATTGAATCAGTAATGGAATTTTCAGCCCGACAAATAGCAGCTTTTCTAAACGGGACCGTCGAAGGCAATCCGGAAGTGACAGTGAAAAGCTTTTCAAAGATAGAAGAAGGGAAACCGGGAACATTGACATTCCTGGCCAATCCGAAATATGAGCACTATATTTATAACACAAAGGCAAGTATTGTTTTGGTGAATGACGACTTTGCTCCGACAGAACAGATTCCCGCCACGCTAATCCGCGTAGAAAACGCCTATACGGCATTGGCTGTCTTGCTGAACATGGTAGAACAGCACAAACAAAAGCAGCATACGGGCATCGATTCTTCCGCTTTTATCGCCTCAAGCGCTTCTGCCGGAGAAAATTGTTACATCGGCCATTTTGCCTATGTCGGTAAAAATACGACCATTGGCAAGAATTGCCGGATTTATCCCCATGTATATATCGGAGATGATGTGACAATCGGTGATAATTGCATTCTTTATCCACATGTGACAATCTATGATGGATGCGTAATCGGGAACAACAATATCCTCCATGCAGGTTCGGTAATCGGATCCGACGGGTTTGGGTTCGCCCCTGAAGGCGATCTTTATAAGAAGATTCCCCAATTGGGAAATGTTATTCTGGAAGACGATGTTGAGATAGGAGCCAACACGACTATCGACCGTGCCGTGATGGATTCGACCATCATTCGCAAAGGTGTCAAATTAGACAACCTGGTTCAAATAGCCCATAACGTAGAAGTCGGGGAAAACACTGTAATGGCCGCCCAGGTCGGGGTTGCCGGATCAACCAAGATCGGGAAACATTGCATGCTTGGAGGCCAAGCAGGGCTTGCCGGCCATATCAAAATAGCAGACCATGTGGATTTCGGAGCGCAATGTGGTGTCATCAGCGACATAAAAGAACCGACAAAAGTTTTAGGCGCGCCGGCCATCCAAGCCAAAGCATTTATGCGTTCGAGCGCGATCTTCAACCGGTTGCCGGACATGTACCGGACCATGGGGCAATTACAACGAGAAATAGCTGAATTAAAGAAATTAATAAATAAAGGATAAAGACTATGCAGAAGCAAAATACGCTGGCCGCAAGTTTCAGCTTGCAAGGAAAAGGGCTGCATTCCGGATTGAACATCCAAGTATCATTCAATCCCGCCCCCGAAAAGCATGGCTATAAGATCAAACGTGTCGATTTGCCCGAGCAACCTGTCATCGATGCCGTGGCGGAAAACGTAATAAACGCGCAACGCGGGACCGTCATCGGAAGGAACGAAATACAAATCAGCACTATCGAACATGCCATGGCCGCTCTGTATGCCATGGGCATCGATAACTGCTTAATCGAGGTCAATGCGCCGGAGTTCCCCATCCTTGACGGCAGCGCCCGCCAATATGTGGAAGAAATACAGAAGGCAGGACTCCAGGAACAGAATGCGGCGAAGGATTTTTACGTTGTCAAGCGGAAGATTGAAGTAAAAGACGAAGAGACAGGCGCATCAATCATGTTGTTGCCGGATGATCATTTCTGTGTGAACACTTTGATTTCATTCAACTCTCCTGTCTTGAACAACCAATTCGCCGTCCTGAATGACGTAAAAGATTTTCCCACGGAAATTGCGGCTTCGCGTACTTTCGTATTTGTGCGGGAATTGGAAATGCTCATGCAAAACAACCTGATCAAAGGTGGGGATTTGAACAATGCCATTGTCATTTACGACCAGAAGGTGTCGCAAGAAGCCTTGGACAAACTGGCTGACATGATGAACGTCCCGCACCAGAACATCCAGGAATTAGGATATATCAACCAGGAACCGCTGGCATTCGACAATGAACCGGCCCGCCATAAATTGTTGGATGTAATCGGGGATATCGCCTTGATTGGGAAACCGATCAAAGGGCGTGTCATCGCGACCCTCCCGGGACATAGCATCAACAACAAGCTGGCACGTATCATACGCAAGCAAATCAAACTAAACGATGTGCAGGCTCCCATCTACGATCCGAATACAGAGCCGATCATGGACATCAACCGCATTCGTGAATTGCTTCCCCACCGCTATCCGTTCCTGCTGGTCGATAAAATCATTGAATTAGGCAAGAACCACATCGTCGGCGTGAAAAATATAACAAGCAACGAACCTTTCTTCCAAGGGCATTTCCCCCAGGAACCGGTCATGCCGGGTGTCTTGCAAGTGGAGGCCATGGCGCAGACGGGAGGCTTGCTGGTCCTGAACTCCGTAGATGAACCGGAACGTTATTCCACCTATTTCATGAAAATAGATGGAGTAAAATTCCGCCAGAAAGTAGTCCCCGGCGACACGTTAATCTTGCGCTTGGAGCTATTGGCTCCTATCCGCCGGGGCATATCCACCATGAAAGGATATGTCTTCGTAGGCGAAAAGCTGGTCAGCGAAGCCGAATTCATGGCCCAAATCATTAAAAACAAATAACTCGTATTTTCAAAATGAATATCTCACCATTAGCCGTAGTCGATCCGGAAGCGACAATCGGCGAAAATGTACAGATTGATCCTTTTGCCGTCATAGAGAAGGATGTTGTCATCGGAGACAACTGCCATATTTTCCCCCACGCCGTCATTCTGAAAGGGGCGCGCATAGGCAATAGCTGCCATATTTTCCCGGGCGCCATCATCGCCGGAATCCCGCAGGACCTGAAGTTCAGGGGAGAAGTCACCACCGTCGAGATCGGGAACAATACGACCATCCGCGAGTGCGTGACCGTCAACCGGGGGACGGCCTCCAAAGGGAAGACGATCGTCGGGAACGACTGTTTGATCATGGCGTATTCGCACATAGCCCACGACTGCATCGTCAGGGACCATGTCATCATAGGGAATGCGTCGCAGATAGCAGGCGAGGTGGACATCGACGATTACGCGATTCTCAGCGGCGGCACGTTGGTGCACCAATTCTGCCGTATCTCCAAGCACGTCATGATACAAGGCGGGTCGCGCATCGGGAAAGATATTCCTCCTTATACCTTGATCGGGCGCGACCCGATTGTTTATTGCGGAATCAACATCGTAGGGCTCCGCCGCAGAGGATTTACCGACCAGCAGGTATATCTGATCCAAGACATCTACCGCACGCTTTATACCCGCGGGCTGAACAACTCCGACGCGCTCAAGGTCATTGAGACGGAATACGGGTCAAGCGTCGAGCGCGATTTGATACTCGGCTTCATCAAATCCTCCAAGCGCGGCATAGTCCGCGGCTCCATCGATGAAATGTGACCTGCCCGGCGCGCCGGACTTTTTTGCATTCCATCCATATTTCATTTTAAAATTCATTATCTTTGAACCAATATAAAAACGAAACGACTATGGTATTCAGATTTCTACTTTTATCAGACGAGGTGGACGACTTCAAACGGGAGATCCAGATTGATTCGGAAGCGACGTTCCTCGATTTGCATAATGCCATCTTGGATTCGGTGGGCTACACCAAAGACCAAATGGCTTCCTTTTTCATTTGCGAGGACGACTGGAGCAAAAAGGCGGAAGTGACCTTGGTGGAAATGGACACGTCTTCGGATGTTGACAATTACATAATGGAAGAGACGCATCTGGATGAATTGATCGAAGAGGAACGCCAAAAGCTCCTGTATGTGTTCGATTACATGACCGAAAGATCGTTCTTCATGGAACTGAGGGAAATCATTGCCAAAAAGAACCTGAAAGAAGCCGTGTGCTCGCTGTCGAGGGGGAAAGCCCCGGTGCAACTCATGCCCATCGAGGAATTTGAAAGCAAGATGAACAGTTCCTATGACATCGAAGAGAATTTCTACGGCGACTCGGAATACGACATGGACGAACTCGACAGGGACGGCTTTGAAGGACTGGACGGCGGCATCATGGACAACCCGTATGACGACGACAGGTATTGACCCGTAGATGGACTCGCTAATCGTCCTGCTCGGACCGACAGGAGTCGGGAAGACCGAACTGAGCCTCCGGATTGCGGCTTATTTCCACTCGCCCGTCATCTCGTCCGACTCCCGCCAGGTCTATAAAGACTTGCCCATCGGCACGGCAGCCCCGACGGCCGCACAAAGGGCGCGCGTCAAGCATTACTTGGTCGGGATGCTCGAACTGGCCGATTACTACAGCGCCAGCCGGTTTGAAGAAGACGTGATGTCCCTCCTCCGCCAATTATACCAGACAAACCCGGTCGCGCTCATGGCGGGCGGCAGCATGATGTACATCGATGCCGTCACGAAAGGCATCGACGACATCCCCTCCGTCCTGCCCGAAATACGGGAAGCCGTATGGTCGGATTACGAAAGAAACGGCCTCGCCCCTCTGCTGGAAGAGCTGAAAAAGGCCGACCCCGCCCACTACGGCGAAGTGGACCGCAACAACCACAAACGGGTCATCCACGCCATAGAGATTTGCCGGCAGACGGGGCTCCCCTACTCCTCGTACCGCACCCGCCGCCGCAAGGAACGGCCGTTCCGGATTATACAGGTCGGATTGGAACGCGGGCGGGAAGACCTCTACGGGCGCATCAACCTGCGGGTCGAACGGATGATGGCAGACGGCCTGCTGGAAGAAGCCCGCCGCGTGTATCCGTTCCGCCACCTGAACGCATTGAACACGGTCGGCTACAAAGAACTCTTCCGCTACTTCGACGGGGAATGGCCGCTCGACCTCGCCATCGAAAAAATCAAACGGAACAGCCGGATCTATGCCCGCAAGCAGATGACGTGGTTCAAACGCGACCCGGACATCGCCTGGTTCCATCCTGACCGGGAAAACGAAATCATGGCGTACATAAAATCCCGGTTGGAGGGCTCTTCCGGCTGCACTTCCGGCT
>CAYRFT010000021.1:0-10806 GCA_964423585.1 uncultured Parabacteroides sp.
TCGGCAACGGCATCCTTTCATCCGGCCTTGCCCTTGCGAGGCCTTGCGGAGGCGCGCGGGGAAGTCCGGCAACCCTGCCCCTTGCGGCAATCCGGGCAACCCGGGCAATTCCCTTTCCCGGAAGCGGGACGGGCGAAGAAACGGAAGAGCTTGCGGCCCGCCCAGACGAGGGTGGCGCACCCGATGAGATAAACCGCTATTTCCTGCCACATGGTCAGCCGATGATTAGGTTTCCGACCTGATAGACCGCAAAGGAGACGAGCCACGCCAGGCAACAAGTGTAGAGGACGACGAACGCGCCCCACTTCCACGAGCGGGATTCGTTCACGATGGCGGCCACGGTGGCCACGCAGGGGAAGTAGAGCAGGACGAACAACATGAGGCTGAGGCCCGCGAGCGGGGTAAAGGCCCTCGTCCCGTCGGGATTCTTTTCCTGCAACAGGCGTTCGGCCAATGCCTGGCTCTCGCCGCTGCCGGTGTATAACACGCCCAGCGTGCTGACGACGACCTCCTTGGCCGCCATCCCGGAAAGCAGGCTGACGCTTATCTTCCAGTTGAAGCCGAGAGGCTCCATCACGGGGGCGATGAACCGCCCGATGCGGCCGATGTAGGAGTTCTCCTGGTGCTCCATGGCCATCCGGTGCTCCAACTCCCCGAGCCGGGCAGCCTTTTCCTCCGGGCCCATGCCCCCAATGGCCGCCATCTGCTCCCTGAAAGCGGCCGTGCGCGACGTTTCCCGCGGGAAGTAGCCCAAGAACCAAATGATGACGGAAGCCATCAGGATGACACCTCCCATCTTGCGCAGGTACTGCTTGGTCTTCCCCCACATGTGGATCAGGATGGCTTTCCTCGTGGGCATGCGGTACGGCGGCAGCTCCATGACAAACGGGACATCCTCCTCGCGGAAGAAGGCGCGCTTGAACACCCGGGCCAGGACGACCGCGAGGACTATCCCCGTCACGTAGAGCGAGAGCAACACGAAGGCGGCGTTCTTCGGGAACAAGGCGCCCGCAATCAACACGTAAACGGGAAGCCTCGCGCTGCAACTCATCAGAGGGGTCACCAGCATCGTGATCATGCGGCTGTTGCGGCTCTCGATGGTGCGGGTCGCCATCACGGCGGGTACATTGCAGCCGAAGCCCATGACCAGCGGGATGAACGACTTGCCGTGGAGGCCCATCTTGTGCATGATCTTATCCATGATGAACACGGCGCGGGCCATGTACCCGGAGTCTTCCATGAAGGAGATGAAGGCATACAGGATCAGGATGTTGGGCAGAAAGACGATGACACCCCCCACCCCTCCGATAATCCCGTCAACGAGCAGGTCCTTGAGCGGCCCTTCCGCCATGCGGGCGCGGATGAAATTGCCCGCCGCCTCGACCAGCCATTCGATGCCCCGCATGGGGTAATCGCCCAGGCGGAACGTGGCCTCAAACATGATCCACATGAAGAAAATGAAGATAGGAAACCCCAGCACCTTGTGCGTGACGAACAGGTCGATGATCTGGGTGCCGGTGGCCTCCCTGATCTTATTCTGCTCAAACGTCTCGCGCAAAGCCCCCGAGATGAAGCCGTAACGCGCATCCGTCAGGGCCGTCTCGCAATCCTCCTGCAAAAGGGATTCAATCCGGGCGGCGTTCCTGTCGCGCTCCTGCATGATCTGTTCGCCGTCCGGGAGCTTGCGTATCTGGGATTCCACTTCGCGGTCGTTCTCCAGCAGCTTGATGGACAGGTAACGCCTCGAGATGCTCTGGGGCATGTTGCTATCCACCTTATGAATGCTGCGCTTTATGTTGTCGATGCCCATTTCCAGTATGTCCCCGTAGTTGATATGGATATGGCGGACGACGGGGTCTTCCTCCTCATAAACCTTGATGACCCGGTTGAACAGCTCTTCGATGCCCCATCCTGTCTTGCTGACGGTGGGGACGATGGGGCAGCCTATCATGCGGGCCAGCGATTCATAATCGAACTTGTTGCCGGCCTTCTCCAGTTCGTCATACATATTAAGGGCGATGACCATTTGCTCGTCCATGTCGATCAACTGGGTCGTAAGGTACAAGTTCCTCTCCGGGTTGGAAGCGTCGATGACGTTGATGACGATGTCGGGCTGCTCGTTCAGATGTTTCCGCACATACAGCTCTTCCGGCGTATAGGCCGACAAAGAATACGTGCCCGGCAAATCGACAATCCGGAAAGTGTATCCGTTTTGCCTGAACACTCCCTCTTTGGCATCCACGGTCACGCCGCTGTAATTCCCGACATGCTCGTGTGCCCCCGATGCAAAATTGAATAGGGAAGTCTTGCCGCAATTGGGATTTCCCACGAGGGCGACATTGATAGTCTTCCCCTTGCTGTAGGCAATTTCCCTCAACTCGTCGTCCGAAGGGATAATATAGGCATTCGCCGGTTTATCGGCAAAAAGGAGGTTCCCGCGATCTTCTGAGAATTCGGCGGCACTGACCACTTCGATGAGCCCGGCATCCTGGCGCCTGAGAGAAACGTCATAGCCCATGATACGATAATGGATAGGATCTTTCAAAGGGGCGTTCTGAATGACTTTCACTTCTTTTCCGCGGATAAATCCCATTTCTATGATACGTTTGCGGAAAGCGCCTCGCCCCGTGACTTTGACAATAATACCTCTTTCGCCTGTACGAAGTTCAGATAGTCTCATCTCGATATTCTGTTCTCAAAACGTGTGCAAAGTTACGATAATCGGCAGTTCCATCAATACCTACGAATAGGTAATTTTAAAGATCAAAACAAAACTTTAAGATTATGTATCAAAAGAACATGCGCTGCAATTTATGGAAATATTCATATATTTGTGATGTCCATTTTGCGTGAAACTTACTAAATTCAACATGAGTCGTAAATCGCTATTGTTTTGGCTATTAACCGGAGTTGCCTTGTTCGTTTTCCTACAGGTATGCTATTCTTACCTTTTCTTTTATAACGAACAGTACCAATTGTTTCTGGCCGAAGCGGACTTCTTTTGGGAGAACCTGTCGAATCCCGGAGGATTGGCTTTATGGTTGTCAGATTTCTTTGTCCAGTTCTTCTCCTATCCTTATGCGGGAGCTGGCATTACGACTGTATTGTTGACGTTTATAGCATCTGCGCAAGGGAAAATCTTGCAAAAGATTAGTGGCTCTCCGGTCCTGCCGATGGCCGGTTGGTTTGTCGCGATGCCCCAGATTTGGGTAATTGCCGATTATAACTATTTATACCAAGGCGTATTCTCTTTGGCGTTCGTCCTTATAGGAGCGTGTTGTTGCTTATCTGTCCGATCGGAACGGGCACGTTTGTTTTTCGAGTTGACTGGCGGCTTAGTTTTAGTTTGGTTTACAGGAGCCGCTTCTGTTTTATTCGCAGCGTGGGTGTCGTTATATGAACTGTTTATACGGAGCAAACAGAAATGGCTGGCCTTATTCCCTCTGTTGACGACCGCAGGCCTGTCGTTTATTTTATGGAGAACAGCCGTGATTAGCGATCTTCGTTTTGCCTTTTTGCCGGATGCCTACTATCACCATTTATTAGAACCCAAACCAGCCATTTATTTTTCATGGTGTGGTGTATTGTTGCTAACCGGTTACGCATTGTTGGTCCGGAGAAAGAACTGGTCATTGAAAACGGCCAAGAACAAGAGGATTGCGGCCTCTATCCTGTTTATCTGCATGGCCGCAGCCTTTTATGGCGGAACGCTTCGTTTTGGAGAATTGAAGATGCGGCGTTATATGATGCTGGACTATTATTCTCGAACAGGGCAATGGCAGAAAATAGAAGCCGATTGTCAGGGTAAGATAACGAATTTCCTTTATATGAATATCCTTGCCCGTTCGTTGGCCGAACAAGGGAAACTGGCAGATACCATGTTTGATTATCAATTTAAAGGTTCACAGGCTTTAGCGGTAAACTGGAATCAAACTGAAAACGTTTCGGCTTTGCTAAGTGACATATATTTTACAGCCGGGAATATAGCCTTGTCGCAGCGGTTTGCATTTGAAGGGAATTCATGTGCCCGTGGCAATTATAATGCCCGTTTGCTCCAGCGTTTGGTCCAGACTAATCTGATTTATGGCGAATATGCCGTTGCAGAAAAATACATCCGCCTATTGGAGAAATCTTGGACATATCGTGCTTGGGCAAAGCAGCAACGTAAATATCTTTACAATGATACGGAAGTAGAAAATGATCCGGCATTGGGAGTTAAACGCTCATTGTTATTATCCCCGGAAGATACAACCCAACAAATGGATGCCGGCGAACAAGTAGAGTCGGCGATGCTACTTCCCGTATTAGCAAATCCCGCTAAAGCCAGGACAGCCTTTGAGTATTTAATGGGAGCGTATTTGCTAAAGAAAGATATGGCAAGTTTCCAATATATGATAGACCGTTATTTAGGAACTCCGCTTTTGCCCGATTTACCTGTAACTTATCAAGAAGCTTTGATTGTGGCCCACGAAGAAAATCCGGAAAGGCTGGATAAATATTCCTTGAGCAAGGATGTAATGGACCGGTATGCCGATTTCAGGAAACAGATTTTGTCGAACCGGGATAATCGGGGATTGGCAGGGTTGTTGCATCGATCGTTTGGTGATACTTATTGGTATTATGTCGTATTTAAATAAGGAGATCGGGCAGGATAACCTTTCGCGTAAAATATCAAGTGATGAAAAATAAATATTTATACATATTAATCGGATGGATGTCGGGTTTGGTTGCTTGCCAACCGAATCCGCCACATATAGATGAGCAAAAAGAGACAACGCCGGCTATTTATCCTGATTATAAAGAAGTCACCATTCCTGTGAACATAGCACCTTTGAATTTTGGCTTACAAGACGGAGCAGAGGATGCAATGGCTGTCTTTTCTTTCCAGTCGTTTTCCATATCAGTGCGGTTAAAAGACAACACATTCCAGATTCCGACGAAAAAATGGAAGAGCTTAGTACAACAAGCGGCAGGCAAAAGCATAAAGGTCATGGTATCTGCCAAAGAAATGGGGAAATGGATTGGATATAAACCTTTTGAAATCCATGTGGCTTCAGAACCGATGGATCCTTACCTGGTTTATAGGAAAATTGCTCCAGGATATGAGTTATGGAAACGCATGGGAATTTATCAACGTAATCTGGAGACATTTGAAGAATCACCTGTTTTGGAAAATAGGCAGACCATTCAAAATTGCATGAACTGTCACTCTTTTTGCAATCGGCAAGCAGATCGTTTCCTATTCCACATGCGCCGGAAATTAGGGGGAACATATTTGGTGAAAGATGGGACAGTAGAGAAAATCAATACAGAAACGCCCGAAACGATATCGTCTTTGGTATATCCCTTTTGGCATCCGGGAGGACGGTTTGTCGCTTTTTCGACAAATATAACGAAACAGTTCTTCCATCCGAATAACCGGAACCGAATAGAAGTATATGATGAAAAATCGGATGTAGTGGTTTATGATACGGAGAAACATGAACTAATTACAGCACCTGCCTTGTTTTCTGATCAGGCATTCGAGACATTCCCAACGTTCTCAGCCGATGGGAAAACGCTCTATTTCTGTACAGCCAAGGCCAAGCCTATGCCGGATGCTTATCAGGAGGTGAGATACAGCCTTTGTTCGATTGCTTTTGATCCAGAAAGCCGGACATTCGGGAATCAGGTGGATACGTTGTATTCTGCGGAACTGCATGATAAAAGCGTTTCATTTCCACGGGTTTCTCCGGATGGACGTTACTTGTTGTACACTTTATCCGGATATGGGAACTTCTCTATTTGGCACAAAGATGCTGATTTGTATTGGCTGGATTTACAAACAGGAGAACATCGGAGACTGGATGAGGTGAACAGCGTGGATGTGGAGAGTTATCACGCATGGAGTGGAAACAGCCGTTGGTTTGTTTTCAGCAGTCGGCGGGATGATGGCCTTTATACACGACCGTATTTTGCATACGTGTCGGAAGAGGGGAAATTAGGGAAACCTTTTATGTTACCTCAGCGTAAAAAAGATTATTATGAAGACAGTATGTGGTCGTTCAATATTCCGGAATTTGTATCTGGCAAGATTGACGTTTCTGCACGAACGATTATGGATACTGCCAAAACTTCGGGTACGGACATCAAATTTGTAAAATAAAATATAAAAGGAGAAGTAATTATGAAGATCAGAAAAGTTTTTATAACAGCGCTTACGGCTCTTTCCGGCTTGTTCTCAAGTCCTGTTTGGATGTTTGGGCAACAACAATCTTTGCCGAAAGAGAAACAGCATGGAGCGATTCTTCATGCGTTCTGTTGGTCTTTCCAGACTATCAAGGAAAATATGAAGCAGATCGCAGAGGCGGGGTTTACGATGGTCCAGACATCACCGGCAAACAAATGTTTCGTAGGTGACGGCGGTGGCTTGGAAATCTTTGGGAAAGGGAAATGGTACTACCATTACCAGCCGATAGAATGGACGATCGGCAATTACCAGTTGGGAACAAAAGAGGACTTTATCGCGATGACTGCCGAAGCCCGGAAATATGGGATTACCGTATTGGTAGATGTATTGCCGAATCATACGGCGTTTGATAGGTCGGCTGTTTCCCCGCAGTTCATCGATGCCGTCGGTGGGCAGGAGCAATTATATCATGCCAACGGGCTGAATGAGATAAAAGATTACAACGACCGCTTCCAGTGTACGACGGGCGGAGTGGGCGGATTACCGGATGTAAATACCGAGAACCCGTTGTTCCAGTATTATTATATGAAATATGTGAATGAACTGATTGCTTGCGGGGCCGGCGGATTCCGATATGACACGGCCAAGCACATCGGCTTGCCTTCCGATCCGAAGGATGAAAAATCACCCCGCAACAACTTTTGGGATATAGCTACCGGCCGGGAGGCTGTGAACGGCTTGCGGCTGGATACATCCAAGGAACTTTTCATCTACGGGGAGGTCTTGCAGGACAAGAACGTGAAAGAAAAAGAGTACTCCCAATATATGGGATTGACGGCCAGCAATTATGGAGGGGCGTTGCGGAAGGCGTTGGAGAATAGAAGTTTCTCCGGCGTAGATTTAAAATCATGGCATCACCGGGCTAATCCCACGCAATTGATTACGTGGGTAGAAAGCCATGACACTTATTGCAATGCCGGAGAGTCGGCCGGCCTGACGGACGCGCAGATCCGTTGCGGCTGGACAATCTTGGCCGCCCGTGCTTCCGGCGTCCCGTTGTTCTTAAGCAGGCCTGCCGGTTCATCTCCCGAAAACCGCTGGGGCAATAACCGGATCGGTCCGCGCGGGAATGATAATTTCTTCCACCCGGAGGTGGTGGCCGCCAATAAATTCCGCCAACGGATGGCGGGTGAAAAGGAGGCCTTGTACTACTCGGCAGACGGGAAGGTGATGGAAGTGGCCCGAGGGAAAAAAGGCGCTGCTTTGGTCAACCTGGGCGAATCCGGCGACATTTCCATCAAGACTTGTTTGCCCGACGGGTCATACGAGGATGCCGCGCACCAAGTGCCGTTTGAGGTAAAGAACGGGCTTTTGCAAGGCCACGTGGAAGGAATGTCTTCTTATATTTTGGAAGTGAAGTAACAGCCGCCGACGGCATCATTCAAGAAAAGAAAGAGGAAATGGAGTGTTTTATCAACAAAGATTTCATGCTGGGCAATGAAGCTGCCCGCGAATTATACCATGAAAGCGCGGAGCTGCTGCCTGTCATCGACTATCATTGCCACTTGGATCCCAAACAGATTGCAGAGAACCGTTCGTTTAAGAATCTGACGGAGGTCTGGTTGGGCGGGGACCACTACAAATGGAGGGCCATGCGCGGCAACGGCATTGCGGAAGAATACATTACCGGGGAGCGAAGCGATTACGAGAAGTTCGAGAAATGGGCGGAAACCGTTCCCTACACCATGCGGAATCCCTTGTATCATTGGACGCACTTGGAACTAAGCCGCATTTTCGGGATCGACACGCTTTTAAAGCCGCAAACCGCCCGCGAAATCTATGAAGCCTGTACGGCCATGTTGCAGACGGACGATTTTCGTGCCCAGTCGTTAATGAGGCGCAGCCGGGTGGAAGTCGTTTGCACCACGGACGACCCGGCGGATTCCTTGGAACACCACCGGCACTTGCAGACGCACCCTATCGGCACGCAGGTATATCCTGCCTGGCGGCCCGACAAGGTGTTGGCCATAGAAGACCCGGCATCCTACCGGGCTTACATGGAGAAGCTGGGAGAGGCGGCAGGCATGGAGATCCGTTCCTACGCGGATTTATTGGAGGCTTTGCGGAAACGGCACGACTATTTCGCTTCCTTGGGCTGCCGGTTGTCCGACCACGGGCTGGACAATTTCTATGCCGACGATTACACGGAAGAGGAAATCCGGCACATTTTCAGGAAGGCAATGGACGGGAATACGCCGGACGAGACGGAAATACGCCGTTTCCGAAGCGCATTGCTGTTTGAACTGGCGGTCATGGACTGGGAAAAGGGATGGGCGCAGCAGTACCACATCAGCGTCGTCCGAAACAGTTCCTCCCGCATGTTCCGGGCATTAGGGCCGGACACGGGGTTCGATGCCATTTTGGAGGTGAATTGCTCCGCAGTGGGGCATCGCTTCTTCGACCGGCTGGACAGAGCCGGGAAATTGACGAAAACCATCTTGTACAGCCTGAACCCAAAGGACAACGAGGTGCTGGCGACGTTGGCCTATACCTACAACGACGGCACGATTCCGGGGAAAATGCAACTGGGGGCCGGTTGGTGGTTCCTGGACCAGGAAGACGGCATGCGCAAACAAATGAACGCCCTCTCCGCCATGGGACTGCTAAGCCGGTTCGTGGGGATGCTGACGGATTCGCGGAGCTTCCTTTCCTACCCGCGCCATGAATATTTCCGCCGCATCCTGTGCAACCTGATCGGCGAAGATGTCGAGGCAGGAAAGCTGCCGCGCAGCGAAATGGACTTCCTGAAACAGATGGTGGCAGACATTTCTTATTACAATGCAAAACGATATTTTAACTTTTAACGTAAATTGTACACGTATGGGTAAAATTGTAACATTCGGGGAGATTATGCTTCGACTGGCAACTCCCGGGTATTTGCGCTTCAGCCAAACGAATGAGTTGAGTGCCACGTTTGGCGGCGGTGAAGCGAATGTGGCGGTGTCGTTGGCCAATTACGGCATGGATGCCGAGTTTGTAACCCGCTTGCCGGAGAATGACATCGCGGCGGCTTGCATAAAGGACTTGCATAAGCACGGGGTGAACACGGACCACGTCGTCTATGGCGGAGACCGCATGGGTATTTATTTCTTGGAGACGGGTGCCGTGGCACGGGCCAGCAAGGTGGTGTATGACCGGGCCCACTCGGCCATTTCCGAAATAGAGCCGGGCATGATCGACTGGGAAGAGGTGCTGGCGGATGCGGAGTGGTTCCACTGGACCGGCATCACGCCGGCCGTCAGCCAGGGCGCGGCCGATGTCTGCTTAGAGGCTATACGGACAGCCAACCGCATGGGCGTCCCCGTTTCCTGCGACTTGAACTACCGGAAGAACCTCTGGAAGTACGGGAAGAAAGCGTCCGAAGTGATGCCGGAACTGGTGGAGGGATGCGACATCATTCTCGGGAACGAGGAGGATGCCGAGAAGGTCTTCGGCATCAAGCCGGAGGGCTTTGACGTGACGGCAACGGCCGGGGAAGTGAACGCGGCCGAGTTTGAAAGCGTATGCGTCCAGCTCATGCGGCGCTTCCCGAGGGCGAGGAAGGCCATCATCACGCTGCGTGGCTCGATCAACGCCAACCACAACACGTGGGGCGGGGTCCTGTATGACGGGACACGCCTGTTCCAATCGCGCCGCTATGACATCACGCACATCGTGGACCGCGTAGGGGGAGGCGACTCCTTCATGGGCGGCCTGATTTACGGCTTGCTGACGTATCCGAAGGATGACCAGAAGGCTCTCGACTTTGCCGTGGCGGCCTCCTGCCTGAAGCATACGATCTACGGGGATTACAATGAAGTGACAGTAAAAGAGGTGGAGAACCTGATGAAGGGCGACGGCTCAGGACGGGTCTCCCGCTAAACATGGAGAGGATGACAAATGGCTGCTTTTACGAAATTGCAAGTGCTGCAGGCCATGCAGCAGACGGGGATGGTCCCTGTCTTTTATCACGATGACGCCGACGTGGCACGGCAGGTGCTGAAGGCCTGTTACGACGGGGGCGTCCGGGCTTTCGAGTTCACGAACCGGGGCGACTTCGCCTCGGAGGTGTTCGTCTCCCTGATGAAGTTCTCGCGCCGGGAATGCCCGGACATGATTCTGGGCATAGGGACCGTGGCGGATGCCCCGACGGCGGCCCTCTTTTTGCAGTACGGCGCGAACTTCGTGGTAGGGCCGTACCTGAACCCGGAAGTGGCCCGCCTGTGCAACCGGCACCTCGTGCCCTACACGCCGGGATGCGGCTCGGTGACGGAAATCGGGCTGGCGCAGGAATTAGGGTGCGACTTGGTAAAGATTTTCCCTGCCGGAAACGTGGGCGGACCGTCGTTCGTGAAGAACGTCAAGGCTCCCCTGCCCTGGTCGATGATCATGGCGACGGGTGCTGTCGAGCCGACGGAAGAGAACCTGACCGCCTGGATGAAAGCGGGGACTACCTGCGTCGGCATGGGCTCGAAACTCTTCCCGAAAGACCGGATAGCCGCACAGGACTGGACGTATATCACCGAGAAGTGCCGCTATGCCTTGGAGATCATCCGAAAGGCAAGGAGCTGACGGACGGATGCCTATAGGATAGCATG
>CAYRFT010000022.1:0-10771 GCA_964423585.1 uncultured Parabacteroides sp.
CACCTTGTGGCGACCACCATAAGGACCTTGTGGCGACCGCCACAAGATCCTCCGACAACCACTAACACCTCATGCAAGGAAGGGAGAGGGAATCTTCATCCATACAACAGGATGCCCGCCGCCCCGGCCAGCAAAATCGTCAGCACCGGATGCACTTTGAACTTCAAGGTAAGGAGAAAGGCCGCCCCGAACAGGAGTCCGCTCCTGTAGTCGATGAAATTCTCGCGGTTCATCAGGAGCAGGGCGGCGGCGGCAATCAGTCCGACGGTAACCGGGCGCAACCCCAAGAAGGCAGCCTCCACGTATTTGTTGCCCTTGAAGCGGGCGAAGAAATAAGAAATGAACAGCACCAGGAGGAATGAGGGCAGGCACACGGCGAAGGTGGCCAGGCACGAGCCCAGCACGGCGGCTGCCGGAGGATAGCCCGCGTTGAGGACGGCCGCATAGCCGACATACGTCGCGCTGTTGATGCCGATGGGTCCGGGCGTCATCTGCGAGACGGCCACGATGTCGGTGAACTCCCGCGAGGAAATCCAGTGGTAACGATCCACCACGTCCGCCTCTATCAGCGAGAGCATGGCGTAGCCTCCGCCGAAGCCCAGCATCCCTATCTTCAGATAGACGTACAACAACCGGAGCCAAATCATCGCATAGCGTTTTACTTGTCCTTTTTGACCTTCAGCCCGTAATACAAGCCCCCGGCAATGGCCGCCAGTATCATCCAGGCCGGGGAGACGCCTCCCTGCCAAACCAGCAGGGCGACGGCAACGGGAATGACCGCCTGCCTGCACGAGAGCCTGATGGAGCGGGCGGTGGTCAGGCACGGCACGGCAATCAGCGCCACCACCGCCGGCCGCAGTCCCTTGAAGGCCCTCTCTATCCATACATTGTCCCGCACGTGGGTGAAGAAGAGGGCGATGGCCAAAATAATCAGGAAGGAGGGGAGCACCGTGCCCAAGGCGCAGCACACGGCACCCGGAATCCCGCGCAGCCGGTATCCCAAGAAGATGGAGATGTTCACGGCGAAGATGCCGGGCAGCGACTGGGCGACGGCGAACAAGTCGATGAAGTCTTCCTTCGTCATCCACCCGTGGTCCACCACCTCGCGCTGGATCAAGGGCAGCATGGCGTATCCACCCCCAATCGTGAACGTCCCTATCCTGACGAACGTCAGAAACAATGTCCGGTACATTATTGCCCGACTCCTATGATTTTGCGGTACCTCTCCTCGTCGCCCAAGATGCGCAGCGCCTCCTGGTAGCTGTCGTTCACATCGTTGATGATGTAGAAGTATTCCGCCATGTCGTAGAGGTCGCGGGCAATCAGGGCCTTTATCTGCAACTGCATCAGCGGCAGGGAACGGTCGTATTCCTCTTCCTTGAAAGCGATCTTCTCCTCTTCCGCCATCTTCTTCAGCTCGTCCATGATCTCATCCGTCACCTCGAACTTCTCCTTATACGCCTGCGGCTTCTTGTAAGCCTTTTCCAGCTCCTCCCGGTGGCGGTCCAGGTAATTCATCGCCACCCGGTTGACCAGCCCTCTCGCCACGACGTTGCGGTGGTAATCCGAGTAGCGCGCCGTGTCAATCGGGACAAAGACATCCGGCATGATGCCCCCTCCGCCGTAAACCGTGCGGCCGTTGGCCAACGTGCGGTACTTCATCGAGTCCGGGAAATGGATGCTGTCGGCACTCATCAGCTCTCCCCGGTTGTAACGGTCTATCAGGTCGCGGGCATAGTCTTCCCCTTTTCCCTTTTCATACGGCTTCTGGATGCAACGCCCGGTCGGCGTGTAATAACGGGCGACGGTCAGACGTATCATCGAGCCGTCGGGGAGAGGCAGCGGCCGTTGCACCAGTCCCTTCCCGAAGGTGCGTCGTCCTATGATCACGCCACGGTCCCAGTCCTGCACGGCCCCCGAAAGGATCTCGCTGGCACTGGCGGAAGACTCGTCCACCATAATCACCAGCCCGCCCTCCTCAAACGAGCCTTGCTCCGTGGAGGCGGCATCTTGCCTCTTCTGCTTCGACCCCTGCGTATAGACAATCCGTTTCCCCTTGCCGAGGAACTCATCCGCCAGCTCGACGGCAATGTTCAGATAACCGCCGCCGTTCCCCTGCAAGTCGAGGATCAGCTTCTTCATGCCTTTCTTCTCCAACGTCTTCAGGGCATCCTTGAATTCCTGGGCGGAAGAAGCGGCAAAGCGGTTCAACTTGATGTACCCGATCTCCTTGCCCGCCATATAGACGGCATCGATGCTATGCACCGGGATTTTGCCGCGCACAATGGTGAAGTCCAGCAATTCCCGCTCGCCGCTCCGCTTCACCTTCACCCGCACTTCCGAGCCTTTCGGCCCGCGCAGGCGTTTCATGACATCGCTCGTCTTCATCTTCACCCCGGCTATCACCGTGTCGTTCACCTGTATGATCCGGTCGCCCGCCATCAGCCCCACCTTCTCGGACGGGCCTCCCGGTATGACCTGTATGACATAGACCGTATCCGTCAACATGTTGAACTGGATGCCAATCCCGTCGAAGTTGCCTTCCAGCGGCTCTGTCATCTCTTTCGTCTCTTCCGGGTCGGTATATACGGAGTGAGGGTCCAGCTTTTCCAACATGCCCGTGATGGCATCTTCCACCAATTTGCCCTCGTCGGCCGGGTCCACATACAGGTTGGTTATCGCATATAAAGCCATTTGCAGCTTCCGGGCCTCCATGTCCTGCTTCTGGGCAACGGCCTGACAAGCCATCGCGACACAGAAACACACTAATGCTATCCTTTTCATTCGTTCAAAAACTTATAATATTACACACTTGAAAACTCATGGGAGAAATGCCGAAACATCTTTCCCGAAATGCAACAATTCACGTACCGCACTCGAACTGACATGCGCATATTGCGGCTCGGCCAGCAAAAAAACCGTTTCAATGCCGGTCAATGCGCGGTTGACATCGGCAATCGTCTTTTCATATTCAAAGTCCATGACAGAGCGGATGCCCCGCAGGATGAACGTGGCTCCCGTCTCCTCCGCCAGATCGGCAGTCAGCGTCCGATAAGTCATCACCCTTACCCGCGGGTCGTCCCGGAAAAGGGAACGGATGGCCTCCAACCTCTCTTCTATGGGGAAAAAGCATTGTTTGCTTTCATTGATTCCGATGGCAATGACGAGCTTGTCGGATAATGCCAGCCCCCGCCTCACCAACGACTGATGCCCTATCGTGAACGGGTCGAACGACCCGGGGAAAAGAGCAATCACTTCCTGCTTCTGTCCGTTTCCTTCCATACGCTCAGTTGATCAAATCCTCTTCTATCACCAAATTGTCAATGATGAAATTCTGCCTTTCCATGGTGTTCTTCCCCATGTAAAACTCCAGCATCTCCTTGACCAAATCTTCCTTTTTCATCGAAACCTGGTCCAAACGGATGTCCTTCCCTATGAAATGCCGGAATTCGTCCGGGGATATTTCCCCCAACCCTTTGAACCGGGTTATTTCCGGATTCTTCCCCAAAGCCAGGATTGCCTGCTGCTTTTCTTCTTCACTGTAACAATAGACGGTTTTCTGCTTGTTGCGAACCCGGAAAAGCGGTGTCTGGAGGATATAGACATGCTTCTGCTTTATCAGATCCGGGAAAAACTGGAGGAAGAAAGTAATCAGCAGCAAACGGATGTGCATGCCGTCCACGTCGGCATCGGTCGCAATGACCACCTTGTTATAACGCAAGCCGTCCAAGCCGTCTTCGATGTTCAAGGCGGCCTGAAGCAGATTGAACTCTTCATTCTCATAGACGATCTTCTTCGTCAGCCCGTAGCTGTTCAACGGTTTCCCACGCAGGCTGAATACCGCCTGGAAATTCGGATCCCGGCTTTTGGTTATCGATCCGCTGGCGGAATCGCCTTCGGTAATGAATATGCACGTGTCCTCTTTCCGATCCCCTTTCATATCATTCAAGTGAATCCGGCAGTCGCGGAGCTTCTTGTTGTGCATATTGGCCTTCTTGGCACGTTCGCGAGCCAGTTTGGTCACTCCGGCTATAGCTTTGCGTTCCTTCTCCGACTCCTGTATCTTGCGCAACAGGATATCCGATGTCTCCGGAGCTTTGTGCAGGTAATTGTCCAGCTCTTTCTTGATGAAATCATTGATGAACTTGGACACGGTAGGCCCTCCCGGTTCCATATCCTTCGAGCCCAGCTTGGTCTTGGTCTGGCTTTCAAAGACCGGCTCCTCCACCTTTACGCTGATAGCCGCCACGATACCGGAACGAATGTCGGTATAATCGAAGTTCTTGTTGTAATATTCCTTGATGACACGCCCGATTGCTTCCTTGAAGGCAGACAGATGCGTGCCTCCTTGTGTCGTATGCTGGCCGTTCACAAATGAATAATATTCCTCTCCATACTGGTTGCTATGCGTGATGACCACTTCAATATCCTCGCCTTTCAGGTGAATGATGGGATAAAGCGGCTCGGTCGTCATGTTTTCATTCAACAAATCAACCAGGCCGTTCCGGGAATGATACCGTTTTCCTTTATAAAGGATTGTCAACCCGCTGTTCAAGAAAACGTAATTCTTCAACAACGCCTCGACAAACTCATCTTTGTACTGGTAATCCTTGAATATGGTATTGTCCGGAATGAATGTCACTTTCGTCCCGTTCGCTTCCCGGGTAGGTTGTATGCCGGAATCTTCGACAATGACAGCCTTGTTGTATTCAACCCGCTTGCATTCCCCGTCACGGCAACTGGCTATCAGGAAATAACTGCTCAGCGCATTGACGGCCTTGATGCCGACACCATTCAAACCTACGGATTTCTTGAAAGCCTTGCTATCGTATTTGGCACCGGTATTCATCTTGCTGGAGACATCGACGACCTTTCCCAACGGCACGCCGCGTCCGTAGTCGCGAACCGTCACGATGCCGTCGGAGATTGCCACCTCGATTGTCTTGCCGAATCCCATCATGTATTCGTCAATCGAATTGTCGAGCACCTCTTTCAGCAACACATAAATCCCGTCGTCAGCATAACTTCCATCGCCCAACTTGCCGATATACATGCCCGGCCGCCGACGGATATGTTCCATCCAGTCGAGGGTTTTAATATCTTCGTCGCCATACGATAATACCGGCTGCGATGTCATGTTCAGTTCTTCCATATTTGTCGTATCCTGTCCTGTTACCTTATTCTCTTGATGAAAGCGCGACGGGTCTTGTGATGTTCCCGCTCGAAATAGTTCCACTGAGCCTGGACCGCATTATTGTTTTCCAGCTCCGGATTGCTTTCGACATATTCAACGCCCAATTTATTATATATCGGAATCAAATCATTAAAAAGCAAAGCATTTACGCCTTTGCTTTGGTATTCCGGCAAAACACCCATCAAATACAAATCCACCACCTTGGGTTTTGTCTTCAGAGCCTTCAGCAAGTGAATCCAGCCAAGAGGGAAGAGATGCCCGCTTGCCTTCTTCATGGCATGCGAAAGATTGGGCAAAGAGATACCGAACCCGACTACTTCGTCGTCTTTTTCCCGGACAATCACCGCCACCAAGTCATAACGGAGCATAGGCATATACATGTTGATATAGTAGTCGATTTGCTTTTGCGTCAGCTTGGAGAAACCGTACAGCGGGGCATACGCCTCGTTCAGAGTGTCGAACACCTTGTGCGCGTATGGCATGATTTCCCTGGCATTTCTGAATTTCATGATCTTCAAACCGTATTTCTTCCTGACGATCTCGCCTATCCGCCGGTATTTCTCCGGAATCCCTTCACGCGGGACGAAGACCTTGAACTCATACCAGTCCTGGTCTTTCACATATCCCATGCGTTCCATGTGCTTCGGATAGTAAGGGAAATTGTAAATGGTCGCAATGGTCCCCACCTGATCGAATCCTTCCACCAGCATGCCTTCGTGATCCATGTCCGTAAAGCCCATCGGACCTTGCAGCTCTTCCATGCCCTTCCGCCTGGCCCAATCTTCAACGGCTTTGAACAAAGCATCGACGACTTCCCGGTCGTCGATAAAATCGACAAATCCGAAGCGAGCCCGTTTCTGCCCCCAGACTTCGTTGCAATCCCGGTTGACGATTCCGGCAATGCGTCCCGCGATCCGGCCATCCTTATAGGCCAAGAAACTGATTGAATCGCAAACCTCGAAAGCCGGATTCCTTTTCGGATCCAGCGTCATCATCTCTTCCTCGATCAGGCCGGGCACATGAAAGGGATTTCCTTTGTACAAATCGATATTGAACTTGACGAACTTCTTGAGTTCTTTCTTTGTCGTCACTTCTTTTATTATTACACTCATGGGTACTTCGCTTTGGTTGGCAAAGTTACACAAAAAATCCGGAAGTGCAGCATGATCCCTTCGCGTCGCACAGAAGCAAGATTCTTCCATTTTTTCAACAACACATCATAAAAAATCATTCTTTATTTTTTAATCTTTCAATTTTTCAAATGATAATGTTTGCCAGTTGAAGATGTTAAAACTTTTCGGAAAGAAAACTTGTTCGTTCCGTTATCAAGATTGGATGGATGGTTATAAAAAAGATACAAACAGGTTATGCCTGTTCTTATGGATTTGTTTTTAATGGGATAGGGAAATGGGAAGATGAAAGTTAAGAACATGCCTTGTGGAAAAATTTGTCCTCCCCGGAGGCGGCCGGAAGGTGAAAACGGCTTGTGAATAATAGATCAAAACTATCGGTCCTTTTGTTTGAAGGATAGGCAGGCAGGCGCGTATGGACGAATTTTCGGATTCTGCAAGTTTACTTTTCATTTTGTATGCACCGGGTTGCAAATACTTTTTTAACGGGCTATCCACATTTATTATTTCATTACTTTTGCGGCAAAAACGAAGCTATGCGCAAATTAGAGGTAACGGAATTGGACAGGCTGACGCCGGAAGATTTCAAGGGCAGCGATAAGATTCCTTTGGTTGTGGTGCTCGACCACGTGAGGAGCTTGAATAATGTGGGTTCGGTATTCCGCACTGCCGATGCGTTTCGTGTGGAATCCGTTTATTTGTGCGGCATAACGGCGTGCCCGCCCCATGCAGAGATCCATAAGACGGCTTTGGGGGCGGAATACTCGGTGGACTGGAAGTATTTCAAGGATACGCCGGAGGCTGTTGAAAACTTGAAGCGGCAAGGCTATGCGGTCTGTGCCGTCGAACAGGCCGAAGGCAGCACCATGTTGGGCGAACTGGTGCTGGACAAGGCAAGAAAGTATGCAATCGTGCTGGGAAATGAAGTGAAAGGTGTCCAGCAACCGGTCGTTGACTGTTGCGATTTGTGCATAGAGATTCCCCAGTACGGGACGAAGCATTCCCTCAACGTCGCGGTGGCGGCCGGCATTGTCATTTGGGAGTTTTTCAACCAGTTGGGCTTACGATGTTCATAAGGCCCCGCTTTCGACGAGGACGACGATCCGTTCGGTCAGGGCGTCTTTGCCTTTCGGGTCGTATCTTGTCTTCAGGCTGGCACCGAACATGCTGGCGAAGATGTTCCAGAAGCCTGCGCGGAAACTGCCCAAGAAGGCTTTTACCAAATGATAGCTGGATTGGTTGCACTCCCGGTCTATCAGCTTGATCAGCAGTTTGCCTTGCGAGAGCGTCATCTTTTTCAATTCCGGCTTGTATTGGGCGAATAACTCTTTTTCCATCCGCTTGAGGTGCTTCTGCTGTTCTTTTTCGGTCGGCAGGGTTTCGACGTACTCGTAGGTTTCTATCAGCGTTTCATACACCAATTTGGCATACGGGAGCGTTTTTTTCACGTCGCGCACCAACTTCCAGTATTTGGCTTCTTCCCGTTTGTTGCGGAACTTTATCGGCGGGAATACATACACGTCCCGCAAGTAGAAAATGGCAATCGTGTCGTTGCCTTCCACGTATGCCCGGTGATACCCTTCGGGCAAGACATTCATCCGGACCTGCGCCTTGCTTTCGGAGGGGAACAACCCCGCCAGTCCGGCAAATAGTAGTATATAGATGACATTCCGTTTCATAACCGGTGCAAATGTAATAAAATACTGTTGGTAAATTGGAAGTTTGATCTGTTTGGATGCTGTTTTCATGAGTCGCGAGGATGTTTCAAGGGGCAAAACAAGGGTCACGGGGACGGAAATCAAGGCATTTTCCGAATATTCCGTTATCTTTGCGTGCCGCGAGGCAGGAAATACCGCGAATGAAATCATTAACAATATAACAAATGTCTATTATGTGGAAAAAAGCAATGATGGGGTTGGTCGGCCTGTGCGCCGGCTGGTCCGCGACCGGGCAGACAGGCATGGAAATCACGCAGGCTGATGGCCAGACTTATGGAGTCGCCTTCACGCTGGATGGGGAAACCTTGCTGCAGTCGCCTCCCGAAGGCTTGTGGTCGGTGGCGACGGATTGGCGGGACGACTGGATGGACGGCTGGGTGCACGGTTCGCCCTCCCGGAAGGAAACCGTGAACGGCTGGACGATCCTGAGCGGGAAGATTCCCGTCGGGCAGGGGGAAATGCTCGTGCGCGATGCCTACCGGGTGGAAAAGAACGGGCTGGTGCACGGGATACGCCGCTACCAGTGGGCGGGGGAAGACACCCTGCGCAAGGCTTCCCTCTCCGTCCGCTTCCAATGGAGGGACACGGGGTTGAAACCTTTCATGCCGGGGATTTTGTATTACGGGAATCCGGCCGGGGCGAAGGTCAACGACACGATCATCCCGGTTTATGCAGGCCTGCCGGGAGAATTCGCCGTTTTTGAAGACCATCGTTACCCGATGCCGTTCTGCATGTTAGAGCAGGCAGAGAAGTCAAGAGCCGCGGCGTTGCATACCGTGCCAAGCCCCATACGGGGCGCGCGGCTGGCGGACCAGTGGTGGTCGATGGGCGTTGAGACGTATGCTGACCGGACAGAGTTCGTCCTCTATTCCGGGCCTATCGGATATAACCGGAGACATGGTGTGGCCAAAGCCCTGCAACGCCGCCCCATGAAATATACGGACACATACTTGGATATGGAGCCGGGGCGCGTCGCGGAGAAGGAATTCTATATCCAACTGTATCCCGTCGGGCAGGAAGGAAGCGGGTTCGAGCAACCGCTTTACACGGCGTTGGAAATGTACAGGCCTTTCGATGCCGACGCCTTCGCCCCGTTCGACGAAATCATCCGTGCCAAGTACCAATTCGCCCGGACGCGCTGGCTGGACGAAGGCGGTGCTAAAGGATTCGGGATGTACGACAAGAGTTACCGGAAAGATATCGTGATGGGCTGGTGCGGGCAGGCCGATTCGCCGGGCTATGCCCTCCAATGCCTGGAAAAAGAATTGGACGACCCGGAGATTGCCGGTTACGTGCAGCAGTCACTCGACTTCCTCTCCTCCTATCCGGTGAAGGAAGACGGCATGTTCCCGGCAGGTTATTCCCTCGACAAGAAAGAATACCACGGCGGCGACCCGGTGTCGTGCGGGCAAGCCCTGTACAACATGGCCAAAGCCGTCGGGGCAGCCCGCAAAAGCGGCAAGTACGACACAAGCAAGTGGGAAGCCTTCCTGAGAAAAGCCTGCGACGGGCAGGCATCCCGCATCCTGGAAGCCGGCTGGCATCCATACTCTACCGCCGAAGGATTCTTGATAGCCCCGTTGGTCCTGTCCTATCAATTGTTCGGGAAGGAGGCCTACAAGCAGGCGGCGGTCAAGGCGGCTTCGGTTTTCGCGGAAAGGCACTTGGCCATGCGCGAGCCGTATTGGGGAGGAACGCTCGACGCCACTTGCGAGGACAAAGAAGGCGCGTGGGCGGCCTTCCAAGGATTCGCCTCCCTCTACGAAGCGTTGAAGGAGGAAAAGTATTTGGCGTGGGCGAAACATGCCATGGATGTCTGCCTGAGTTATACCGTGGTCTGGGACATTCCGCTGCCCCCGGGACGGATGGCGGACCATCATTTCCGCACGACCGGGTGGACAGTCGTTTCGCCGCAGAACCAGCATATTGATGTCTTCGGGGTCATGTTCACGCCCGATATCTATAAGATGGGCGTTTGGTTGAACAACGAATCCCTTAAGAAGCTGGCGAAAGTCATGTACCGCAGTTGCTTCCAACTGACGGATCCCTGCGGGAGCCAGGGCGAACAGCTGCAACAAACCAACTTCGCCCAGCACGGGGACATGTCGGATGTCCATAAATTGCGTGGCGGCTATTCGGAAAGCTGGACCGTATTCTGGATCACGGCCCACTTCCTGAACGCCGGGGCGCGTTTCGTGGAAATGGATGTCCGTCCCTGACAGGCAAAATAAGAAGCGGGGCTGATACGGCCGGCATTCCCATCCGATCCTGTATCAGTCCCGCTTCTTGTGCGTTTCGCCCGGCGGCACTTACAACAAAGCCTCGATCTTCTGGACGAATTTGTCTTTGCCTGTAGCGCCTACGATCTTGTCCACCACTTCTCCATTCTTGAAGAACAAAATGGTCGGGATGTTCCGGATGCCAAACCGTCCCACCACCTCGTCGTTGTTATCTACGTCCATCTTGCCAATCGTCACCCGTCCTTCATATTCCTGGGCCAATTCATCGATAATCGGCGCGACCATGCGGCAAGGGCCGCACCATTCTGCCCAGAAATCAAGAACCATGGGTTTGCCTGCATTCTGGTACTCCTCGAAATTGCTGTCTGTTATTTGTAAAGCCATATTATAAATGATTAAATTCAAATTCCTTTGTCAAAGCAGAGGCAAAAATAAGAATTATTATTTGCCTGCACTAACTTTATTTCAAATTTTGGCCTCTGAAACTTT